>JAIXZB010000168.1 GCA_027489915.1 Rickettsiales bacterium
CGTGCCCATCGGCACCGTGCCGATTTATCAGGCGCTCGAAAAAGTGGGCGGTGTGGCCGCAGATTTAACATGGGAAATTTTCCGCGACACGCTGATTGAGCAAGCCGAGCAGGGCGTGGATTACTTCACCATCCATGCAGGTGTGCGCTTGCCGTTCATCCCGCTCACCGAAAATCGCGTCACGGGCATTGTGTCGCGCGGTGGTTCCATCCACGCCAAATGGTGCATGGCGCATCATAAGGAAAACTTCACCTACACGCATTTTGAAGAAATCTGCGAAATCATGAAAGCCTACGATGTGAGCTTCTCACTCGGCGATGGCTTGCGCCCAGGCTCCATCCAAGATGCCAACGACGCCGCCCAATTCGCCGAGCTGAAAACACTGGGCGAGCTGACGCAAGTAGCGTGGAAGCATGATTGCCAAGTGATGATAGAAGGCCCTGGCCACGTGCCGATGCATCTCATCAAAGAAAACATGGAAAAGCAGCTCGAATCTTGCGCCGAAGCGCCGTTCTACACCCTCGGGCCACTCACCACCGATATCGCACCGGGATACGATCACATCACCAGCGCCATCGGCGCCGCGATGATTGGCTGGTTCGGTTGCGCCATGCTGTGCTATGTCACCCCCAAAGAACATCTCGGCTTGCCGAATCGCGATGATGTAAAAGTCGGTGTCATATCGTACAAAATCGCCGCTCACGCAGCCGATTTGGCAAAAGGCCACCCCGCCGCCCAACTGCGCGATAATGCCCTAAGCCGCGCACGGTTCGAATTCCGTTGGGAAGACCAGTTTAACCTAAGCCTAGACCCCGACACCGCCCGCGAATACCACGATGAAACCCTCCCCGCCGATGGCGCCAAAGTGGCCCATTTCTGCTCCATGTGCGGCCCCAAATTCTGCAGTATGAAAATCAGCCAAGAAGTCCGCGAATTTGCCAAAGTCGAAAATGCAGCTAAGGCAGACCAGTCTGCCGAAGCCATAGCGCAGGCAGAAGCAGGCATGGCCGAAATGAGCGAAAAATTCATCGCCGGGGGGAGCGAGATTTATAAGAAGGTGGGTTGATGATGAATATGCTTCAAAAAAAAGATATTATTTTTGACCAACATGAATATGTAGGCTTTAAGTGTATTGCAAATGCAATATATTTTGATGAAGATATAACCAAAATATACACTAAGCACTTGTGCTCTGCAATTTATCAGATGATTGAAAGACGTAAATATACAGATATCACATTAGATTTTTCAAAAGTCACCAAGCCTTCATACACTCCTGTATTAGTAGCAGCATCAAGATCAATATATTACAAGAGTCAGGGCGATATTAGCTTTAGTTACGTGCCTCCAATTGATGATAAAGCGAGTAAGTTATTTTACAATGCCAACTGGAGTCATTTTTTTGATGCAGTAAATTTCCCCAATTATTCTCTAACAAAGCGCGGACAGCACATTCCATCAATAAAGTTTATTGATCAGAAAACAGTTCATAATGGGATTGATATTATTTTAGAGAATGTTTTGGCTTCAATACAGCTAGATAGAGACAATCTTACAGCCTTAGAATGGGCTCTCGCAGAATTAACTGAAAATGCTCTTACTCACTCCCAAACAAAGTGTTCGAGCCTACTCCATGCTGAAGTTAATGCTAATAAGAAGTTGGTCAGCTTATGGTTGGTAGATAGTGGTATTGGTATACCAGTTAGTTTAAGAAAAGCTAACTCAGGCTATACAAGCGACACTGATGCACTTGCGGACAGTATAAAAGAAGGAGTAACTAGTAATCCGCCTTACAATCAGGGTAACGGACTTTATGGTAGCTATAGAATGGCTATTGTTTCTAGAGGGTTTTTTCGCATCGAGTCTAACAAAGCTCAACTAGAGTATAAGTTAGGTAATTTGAATGTAAAAAAATCCGATGTTCCGTTTCCTGGAACTCTAATTGAGTGTACCGTGAGACTCGAAGATGCTGTGCTGGGAGAAGCTTTAAATTTTAAAGGCAAAAAGCATAAAGTTAGTTACGATTATGTAAATAAGGCTACGCAATTTTGTTCGACTACACAAATGCCGATAATTAGAATTAAGGAAGAGTGTGCTTCTACGAGAAGTAGGTCGGAAGGAGAGTCTCTTAAAAATAAAATTATTAACTTTTCACATTATCATGAGGGAAAGAAAGTAGTATTAGATTTTACTGATGTTAGCCTCATATCAAGCAGTTTTGCTGATGAAGCAATAGGAAAAATTTACGCTGAATTTGGATTCATAGATGCTAGTCAGCGCTTAGAATTCAGAAATATAAATGATACAATTAAGCAGCTAATTGACCGTGCTATTTTGTTGAGATTACAGAAAAAAACTACTGTAGATTGATAGTCCATGAAAGAATACAAAGTAGTCATCTACCAAGAATCACTCCTAGGTTCACTTATGCAGAAAACACGTTCATTTTCCTTTCTTGCCGCACTTCTGCTCTCAGCACCTGCGTTGGCCTATTCACCCGCGCCAAGCGCCAATGTCAGCTCGCAGGAATACGGTTCTGTGAGTATCACCAACCCCATGCTTTCGCCCGTGCCAGCTCGCAGCAGAGCGCATTTCACACCCCAACACTCCACAGAGGCAAAAGCTACTTTGGCCAAAGCCGCGCCTGCACAGGCCCTCAAACATGCGGGGCAGTGCAAGGCCAAACCGTTTGACCCCAACGCTTCCACCGCGCCTGCGCCGCAGGCAACCATTCTGCCACCCCGCCGCCACCTCGTGCGGTAAGAGGAGCATTAGCCAATGAAAGAATACAAAGTAGTCATCTACCAAGAATCACTCCTCGGCTCGCTGATGCTCGGGCAATCGAAGGTGGATCCTGATAAACTAGGCAAATACCTCAATGAATTTGCGAAGCAGGGCTGGCGCGTAATAACCATCGAGCGGGAGCAGCGGCGGATGCTACTTGTTTCCTCCCGCGAGGCGTTTTTGATTGTGCTGGAAAGAGACCGCTAATGGAGCCAACCATCGTCTATGCCATTATGGGCTTTATTTTTGTGTCCGATTTGAGTGTCGCATACTTTTTCCATAAACGAAAAAAATCATTGGAAATAAAACTGGCCTCGGCAGAAATGCGTGCCGAAGGAGCAACTCCTGAACGTAATGCGCTCGAAAAGCAGTTGGCGGCGTTTAATATCATCATACCCTACGCTATGTTTGGGGCTTTTTTATTGCCAGCGCTGGTCTATGTAATGTTTTTAAGCCCTCTTGCTGCAATGTACTAGTGCTTCAAAATACTCCCCAAAATCCCACGCACAATCTGATTGCCGATTTGGCGGCCAATACTGGAGGTGGCAGAGCGCACCGCTGCTTTTGCCAGTTGCTCGCCTAAACTTTGCGGCTGCCTGCCACGTGGCGCAGATGGTGTTGGGCGAGGGATAGTTGTTGGCTGCGGAGCAGCTTCTGCCGCGCGGCGCTGGGTGAGTTTTTCATACGCCGATTCACGGTTGATTTCTGCGTCATAGGTATCGCCAATCACATCGCGCTTCATAAGGCTTGTGCGCTCGGCATCGGTAATCGGCCCAAGCCGTGTGAAGGGCGGGCGGATTTTGGTACGTTCCACCACACTGGGTGTGCCATCTGGCAGCAGCACTGAAACCAGCGCCTCGCCCACACCAAGCTGCGTAATGGTTTCTTCGGTGTCAAATTTCGGATTCACACGGAAACTCGTAGCCGCCGCCTTCACTGCCTTCTGATCGGCAGGCGTAAAGGCGCGCAGCGCGTGTTGCACACGGTTGGAAAGCTGTGCCAGTACATCATTGGGAATATCCTGCGGTTGCTGGGTCACAAAATACACTCCAACTCCTTTCGAGCGAATTAAGCGCACCACCTGCTCGACTTTTTGCAGCAGCGGCTTCTCCGCATCTTCAAACAGCAAATGCGCTTCATCGAAAAAGAACACGAGTTTCGGTTTATCAACATCGCCCGCCTCAGGCAGTTGCTCGAACAATTCCGAAAGCAGCCACAGCAGAAATGTTGCATAAACGCGCGGTTTCTGAATCAGCACTTCGGCGGCCAGAATATTAATCACACCCTTGCCATCATCTGTGCGCATCAAATCATGAATATCCAGAGCGGGCTCGCCAAACAGGCTTTCGGCGCCTTCCTGTTTTAGTTGCAGTAATTTACGCTGAATGGCAGCCACTGTGGTTGGCGACACATTGCCATAACGGCTGGAAAGTTCTTTGGCATTTTCGCTCACATGCACAAGCAGTGCCTGCAAATCCTCCAGATCGAGCAGTAGCAAGCCGTCCTCATCGGCCAGTGTGAATGCAATAGTAAGCACACCTTCCTGCGCATCCGATAATTCCATCAAGCGTGAGAGCAGGGGAGCACCAATTTCCGAAATCGTAACGCGCACTGGGTGGCCATTATTACCAAACACATCCCAAAACACGGTGGGCAGTGCCTGAAATGGCAGTGCTTCAAGCCCAAGTTTGCTTGCGCGTTCAATCATTTTAGGGTTGTCGCCACCAGCGGCAGAAATACCTGCTAAATCACCCTTCACATCAGCCATAAATACAGGCACACCTGCTAAGCTAAAGCCCTCGGCCAGTGTTTGCAGTGTCACGGTTTTCCCTGTTCCCGTTGCCCCAGCAATCAGGCCATGACGATTCGCGCGCGAAAGTTCCATATAGATAGGGCTATCACCAACACCCACCAGCATTTTTCCTGCTGGAAAAAGCGCAGTTGCATCTAATTTTAATGCGGCATCACTCATGGGAATCTCCATTGTTTTGTCTGTAATAGCACGGTATGTACAAAAGAAAAGGCCAGCATTACTGCTGGCCTTCGCCTTTGAATGTGCGGAAGTTATTTCTTCAGCGCATCACGAATTTCACGCAGCAACACAATATCTTCTGCAGGAGGCGCAGGAGGTGCTTCTGCTTCCGCTTTAATCATTTTTTCTTTCATTTTATTCACACTGCGAACCAGAATGAAAATAACAAAAGCCACAATCAGGAATTTGATGACGGCGTTAATGAACAAGCCATACATAATAAGCGGAGCCCCCGCTTTTTTGGCTGCTTCAAGCGACTTGTAGCCGCCCATCGACAAATCGAGATAGTAGTTCGAGAAGTCAATTCCGCCAATGACCATTCCAATCACAGGGTTGATGATGTCGCTCACAAGCGATCCAACGATGGTGGTGAAGGCTGCACCAATAATAATACCCACTGCCATATCCAGCACGTTGCCGCGCGCGATGAAGTTTTTGAATTCGTTTAACATTTAGCTATTCCTTACATAAATTTCAGAATCGCTAAATCAGCAGAATAAAATCAAATGTCAAGGCTTGATACATGCTGCAATACAGCATATACCCCTGCGCAGCTTGTGCGTGCGGGTGTAGTTCAATGGTAGAATGAAAGCTTCCCAAGCTTTAGATAGGGGTTCGATTCCCCTTACCCGCTCCAGGCTTAACCAATATTTCGGCTAGGCTTGTGTTCAGCGAGTCGTTTTGCTTCCGCAGCGAATCGGTCTATGGATGTCGCAGGGCGCTTATCGGGAGTTATATCAGGAAATGCCAGCGCATTGTAGGGGTAACGCGATTGCGCCATATCTTCGATTAGTTTTGCGCCATCACTGACCAGTTTTAGTCCTTGTAATAAAGTTCTGCCGCCGCGCCCTTCGTATTTGCGTGCTTCTGCGCGCAAATCTCTGATGAGGTTAAATGTATCTTCTGTGGCAGTAGAAAAATCCGTATAAATATCGGAATAATGAATGTCGGATGATTTTATGCCCGATCTGGCACGAGAAGTATCTACTAGCTTGTCAAAAAACATTTGTAATGTGGGCCCGTGTTCTGACATGAATTTTTTTAAATTCGCGTGTTTTTGAAGCAGATGAATTACATTACGCGTTATGTTCGCGGTTTCATCGATTGCTACCATTGCTTCGCCAATTTTATCTATGGTGCCGCGCACTACGCGATCATTGGGTGCAGCATAAGCCTTGAATGTTTCTCGAATGATATCTGCAAGGAGGCCATCGTGATCCCTGCTGTAATCTTCTCGTCGCACTGTGGAAATCAATTCTTGATTAGTAATGAGTATAGTAGAGTACTGCTTTAATTCACTTTTAAGTTTGATTTTGTCTTCTTCTTTGAGATCAGAGCTATTTCCAACGCTATCTTCTAGGCTGAGTCCACCTGCGCGTTCCATTAATAATGCTTGCTCAATACGTGCTGCGCGGTTTAGCATTGACCCTACAACTAACCTTCCAAGCGTTGGCTTTACGCGCGCGTCTTTGCTTTCTTCCCATTTCGTATAATCATTCATGATATCTTCGTGCGAATTAGCAACATCAATGCCTTTTTCCGCATAATAGAAAAAGCGTCTTTTCTGTTCTAAAATAGCGGTGCGCTTTGTGTTGGGTGTTGTTGCATCTATACCATAAAACGGCACATAATACCCGCGTGAAACGCTGTAGTTCTGTCCATCCAACTCTATTGGGGTAATGGTTTTTTGTCCCGCGCTGAACAGGGAAGCGTGTGCATCAGTTGCTTTTTTACCCGCATGTAGCCATGTCGGACGCACATAAGCGCTTGGTGTCTGGGTATGTTTTTGCATGCAAAGATTAATACAGATTAACATCATCTGTTGCAAGTGCGAAGGATTGATAAAGCTGCGTATTGCACTAGACGAACCCCAAATCGCGCATTACATGGAATGAATGGAATACACACAAACCAACAACGCCTC
>JAIXZB010000026.1 GCA_027489915.1 Rickettsiales bacterium
AGGCACGATACATGAGCCCATCGCCGTTACCGTTGCACGTACCAGGTGTGCCATTGGCTATTGCTGCGTCGGCGCATTGTGCTGCATTATCGCCCCAAAACCGCGTTGCGTTGGTAATGTCGCCCGGTAGGCCCATGTATTTGTCGCGAAATACGTTAACGCCAGAGATAATTTTTTGGACATCTGTGGAAACACTTCTGATTTCCGCAGCGCGAATGAGTGATTGCCCAGCTAGAATGCCCCCTGTTAGAAGACCCAGAATGACAAGTACTATGGACAGTTCGACAAGGGAAAATGCTGATTTCATAGAGTAAGTTATATCGCATATTCTGCGGTGTGTCCAAAAAATAAAGTGTCGTATTTTAGGGATATTGGGGTGAATTAAGGTGTATTTTTGTGGCGCGCACAAGGAGTTGACGGGAAGATAATAAAATTGGAAGAAATCGCTTGCAATAGGAAAAACCGCGCCTATAGTGCGGCCTCCCTCGTTACGAGTAAACTTTTACCAGAGGCTTAAAATGGCTAAGGAAATTACCGGTTACATCAAACTCCAGATACCGGCTGGAAAGGCTAACCCTGCTCCGCCCATTGGTCCGGCGCTTGGTCAGGCGGGTCTTAACATCATGGAATTCTGTAAGCAGTTCAATGCTGCTACCCAAAAAATGGAACCTGGGATGCCTATTCCTGTGGTGATTACGGCGTTCAAAGACCGTTCGTTCAGCTTTATCATGAAGCAGCCCCCAGTTTCGTTCTTCCTTATGAAGGCCGCTGGCGTATCGAAAGGTACGGGTACGGTGGGTAAAGAAATCATTGGTAAGGTGACAACCGCGCAGATTCGCGAAATCGCGAAGCAGAAAATGCAGGACATGAATGCGCACAGTATTGAAGCAGCGTGCAGCATGATTGCGGGTTCGGCTATGTCGATGGGCCTTGAAGTAGTGGAGGCAGCGTAATGGCTAAAGCAGATAAAAAAGAGAAGGTTGTGGGTGGCAAGCGTTATGCGGCGACCGTGCAACTGGTTGAGAAAAACAAGCAATACACACTTGCAGATGCAGTGAAGCTGCTCAAGCAAACCGCGAAAGCGAAGTTTGATGAGACGGTGGATGTGGCGATGGTGCTTGGGGTTGATCCTAAGCAGTCGGATCAGCAGGTGCGTGGCGTGATTGCAATGCCAAACGGCTTGGGCAAAACAGTGCGCGTTGCTGTGTTTGCAAAAGCTGACAAAGCAGATGCAGCGAAAGCTGCAGGTGCTGATATTATTGGCGCTGACGATTTGGTGGATGCAATCCTTAAAGGCGAAATCAAGTTTGACGTGTGCATTGCGACACCCGACATGATGGGCACCGTTGGTAAGGTTGCGAAGGTGCTTGGACCGCGCGGTCTGATGCCAAATCCTAAGCTTGGCACTGTGACGCCTGATGTTGAAAAAGCAGTGAAAGCTGCGAAAGCTGGTCAGGTGGAATTCAAGGTGGAGAAAGCCGGGATTGTGCATGCAGGTGTGGGCAAGGTGAGCTTTTCGGAAGATGCGATTGCGCAGAACATTAAGGCATTCGTGGGCGCTGTGAGCAAGGCGAAGCCAGCAGGTTCTAAGGGCACATACATCCAGAAGGTTTCGGTATCTTCGACGATGGGGCCTGGAATCAAGCTCGATATTAACGATGTGTTGGCAGCGTAGGGAGAGCTTATATGAACCGTGCTCAGAAAAAAGAATGGATTGATACCACGCACAAGCAAGTTGCCGAAGCGGGTATCGTTCTTATCGCCCATTACAAAGGCCTGACTGTGGCCGAGATGACAGAATTGCGTGGCAATGTGCGCAAAGCAGGTGCTGGTTTTAAAGTAACCAAAAACTTGCTTGCGAAACGTGCGTTTGGTGGAACGGCTTATGAGAGCGTGATTGACATGTTCAAGGGCCCCACTGCGCTGGCTTATGCAAATGAACCGGTAGCTGCTGCGAAGGCGCTTTCGGAGTTCGCCAAAAAGAACGATAAGCTTGTTCTGGTTGGTGGGGCTTTTGGTAATACGGTGCTGAACAAAGCGCAGATTCAGGAACTTGCGTCGCTGCCATCGCTCGATGAGTTGCGTGCGAAGATTCTGATGCTGCTCAATGCTCCGGCAACGAAGGTGGCGGGTGTGCTGCAAGCACCGGCTGGACAGTTGGCGCGGGTGTTTGGTGCCTATGCTACGAAAGATGCGGCATAAGAATTACGGATTTTGATAACAATTTTTTGATTCACTAGAAGGAAGACTAACATGGCAAACTTGAACGATATCGTAGAAAAGCTCTCGGCTCTCACCGTGCTTGAAGCTGCTGAGCTCAGCAAAATGCTGGAAGAAAAATGGGGCGTTTCGGCTGCGGCTCCTGTAGCGGTTGCTGCCGCTGCTGGCCCAGCTGCTGCGGCTGCTGAAGAGAAAACCGAATTCACGGTTGTTCTCGTTGATGGTGGCGCGAACAAAATCAACGCCATTAAAGAAGTGCGTGCGATTACGGGCCTTGGTCTGAAGGAAGCAAAAGACCTCGTTGAAGGCGCTCCTAAGACCGTGAAAGAAGGCGTGAGCAAAGACGACGCTGACAAGCTCAAGAAGCAGCTTGAAGCAGCAGGTGCGAAAGTAGAACTCAAATAGTTCTTCTGGCGTAACGCTTAAGGGGGCCTTGGGAAAAATCCCATGGCTCCCCTTCGCGTACTAGGAGACATATCATTTTCTCGCGGTTTTGAGGGGTGATACAAGCGGTTCATTTCAGCATCAAGGCACACGTGCAATACGTAAGCAGACATTGGGAACGGTAGTGAATAATAGCGGCGCTTGGCATAAGGCAGGCGGCGCTTTTACGCACTCCAAGCAAAGAGGACATCATGGCAACGAAAGCAGAATCAGTAGCGTTTCATCACAGCTTTACATCACGCAAGCGCATTCGTAAGAGCTTTGGCAAAATTGCCTCGGCAACGACCTTGCCTAACCTGATTGAAGTGCAGAAGCGCTCATACGAGCAGTTTTTGCAGATGATGACACCTGCCAAAGAGCGTAAAAATACTGGCCTGAACGGCGTGTATAAAACCGTATTTCCTATCAAGGATTATTCGGAAACAGCGACGCTTGAGTATGTGCGTTATGAGTTTGATAAGCCTAAATACGATGTGGATGAGTGCCGTTCGCGCGGGATCAATTTTGCAGCGCCACTGCGCGTGACACTTCGCCTGATTGTGTGGGTGGTGGATGAAGATACTGGCGCGCGTGAAATTAAGGATATCAAAGAGCAAGATGTTTACATGGGCGATATTCCGCTGATGACGGAAAACGGTACGTTTATCATTAACGGCACCGAGCGCGTGATTGTATCGCAGATGCATCGTTCACCTGGTGTATTCTTTGACCATGATGAAGGTAAGACCCACTCTTCGGGTAAATTTTTGTATAACGCACGTGTGATTCCATACCGTGGTTCGTGGCTGGATTTTGAGTTCGATGCGAAAGACATTGTGCATGTGCGCATTGACCGTCGCCGCAAACTGCCTGCGACCACGATTCTGCGTGCGATTGGTTTGGATAACCAAGCTATTCTGAACACGTTCTATGCAACGCGCATGTTTAAGAAGAGCAAAAAAGGCTGGACGACCCATTTTGCGATGGAATCGTTCAAAGGCCAAAAACTTGTGTTTGATCTGGTGAACGCGAAAGACGGTGAGACGCTTGCGGAGGCGGGTGCGAAACTGACCCCACGTGCGCTCAAGAAAATTGCGGAAGCAGGCGTGAAAGATATTATCGTTCCGGAAGAATCGATTCTTGGATCGTACATTGCATCTGACCTCATCAACACCAAAACTGGTGAGATTTACGGTGAGGCGGGTGATGAAATTACGGCAGATTTGCTGCAGACTTTAGCAGATGCTGGGGTGAATGAAATTCCTGCGCTGGCGATTGATCATATCAATGTGGGTGCGTATATTCGTAATACGCTGGCGGTGGATAAAAACATGACGCGCGATGATGCGCTGATTGATATTTACCGCGTGATGCGCCCTGGTGAGCCTACCACGCCTGAGGCAGCAGAAGCATTGTTTAAGAGCCTGTTCTTTGAAGCAGAGCGTTATGATTTGAGTGAAGTGGGCCGCGTGAAAATGAATGCGCGCCTGAACCTCAATCTCGGCGATGAAGTGGGTACGCTTACCAATGATGACATCATCAACACCATCAAGCTTTTGGTGGGTCTGAAAGATGGCATTGGTGAAGTGGATGATATCGATCACCTTGGCAACCGCCGCGTACGTTCGGTTGGTGAGTTGATGGAAAACCAGTTCCGCCTTGGTTTGCTGCGCATGGAGCGTGGTATTATTGAGCGTATGAGTAGCGTGGATATTGACACGGTGATGCCGCATGATCTTATCAATGCGAAACCTCTGGTGGCTGCCGTGCGCGAATTCTTTGGCTCCAGCCAGCTTTCGCAGTTTATGGATCAGACCAACCCGCTTTCGGAAATTACACACAAACGCCGTTTGTCGGCGCTTGGGCCTGGTGGTTTGACACGTGAACGTGCAGGGTTTGAAGTGCGCGATGTGCACCCAACGCATTATGGCCGTATCTGCCCGATTGAAACGCCTGAAGGTCCGAATATCGGGTTGATTAATTCGATGGCGACCTATGCGCGTATCAATAAATATGGTTTCATTGAAACGCCATACCGCAAGGTGGTGAATTCCAAGGTGACCGATGAAGTGCATTATTTGTCGGCGATTGAGGAAGGCAAGTACACGATTGCGCAGGCGAATGAGGCGATTGATGGCAGTGGCAAATTCACCAATGAGTTGGTGAGCAGCCGCAAAGAAGGTGACTTCACCATGTCTCAGGCCGATGCGATTGAGTATATGGATGTGGCGCCGAAGCAGCTTGTTTCGGTTGCGGCAGCGCTTATTCCCTTCTTGGAAAACGATGATGCGAACCGCGCGCTGATGGGCTCGAACATGCAACGTCAGGCAGTGCCACTGATTCGTGCGGATGCCCCACTGGTGGGCACTGGCATGGAAGATATTGTAGCGCGCGATTCGGGCGCTGCGATTTCGGCGCGCCGCGATGGTGTGGTGGATCAGGTGGATGCAACGCGTATCGTGATTCGTTGTGATATTGCCAATGATGATGGCACGCCTGCGGTAGATATTTACAATCTGATGAAATTCACACGCAGCAACCAGAATACCTGCATCAACCAACGCCCTATTGTGAAAGTGGGTGACGTGGTGAAAATTGGTGACGTGATTGCGGATGGTCCATCGACGGAGCTGGGTGAGCTGGCGCTTGGTCAGAACGCGCTGGTAGCGTTTATGCCATGGAATGGTTACAACTTCGAGGATTCGATCCTTATTTCGGAGCGTATTGTTTCGGAAGATAAATTCACCTCCATTCACATCGAGGAATTTGAAGTGATGGCGCGTGATACGAAGCTTGGGCCTGAAGAAATTACCCGTGACATTCCCAACGTAGGTGAAGAAGCGCTGCGTTCGCTCGATGAAATCGGTGTGGTTCATATCGGTGCTGAGGTGAAGCCTGGGGATATTCTGGTCGGTAAAGTGACACCGAAATCGGAATCTCCGATGACGCCTGAGGAAAAACTGCTGCGCGCTATCTTTGGTGAAAAAGCAGCTGACGTTCGTGACTCATCGCTGCGTTTGCCTCCTGGTAACCAAGGCACGATTGTGGGTGTTCGTATCTTCTCGCGCCGTGGTATTGAGAAGGATGAGCGCGCGATGGCGATTGAGAAAGCGGAAATTGACCGCCTATCGAAAGACCGTGACGATGAGCGCGCAATTGCAGAGCGTTATGTATACAGCGCGTTGCATGATGCACTTAAGGGCAAAGAAGCCACCAGTGGGCCAAAAGGCTTTAAGGCTGGTAAGGTGACCGATGATGTGCTGGCGCAAACCGCACGTGGTTTGTGGTGGCAGTTTGCACTGAAAGACGACAAGGCAATGCGTCAGGTTGAGAACTTGAAGAAGCAGCTCGATCAGGCTGTGGATTCGCTCAATAAGCGCTTTGAAGAGAAAGTCGACAAAGTGCAATCGGGCGATGATCTGATGCCGGGCGTTCTGAAGATGGTCAAAGTATTCGTTGCCGTGAAGCGCAAGCTTCAGCCTGGTGACAAAATGGCGGGCCGTCATGGAAACAAAGGGGTGATTTCAAACATTGTTCCTGTTGAAGACATGCCGCATTTGGAAGATGGCACACCTGTTGATGTGGTGCTGAACCCACTTGGCGTACCTTCGCGTATGAACGTGGGCCAGATTCTGGAGACGCACCTTGGCTGGGCTTCGGCTGGGATTGGTAAACAGATCGGTGAGATGCTTGCAAAAGCGCAAGCAGAGCACAAGATGGAACCACTCAAGGCCAAGCTGCTTGATATTTATGACGAGAAAGAACATCAGACCGAAATTAAGAAAATGGATGATGGTGCACTTGTTGAGCTTGCGCAAAATCTGACCAAGGGTGTGCCGTTTGCAACCCCTGTGTTCGATGGTGCGAAAGAGAAAGATATCGAGCATTGGCTGACCCGCGCGGGGCATGACACGAGTGGTCAGGTGACGCTGGTGGATGGCCGTTCGGGTGAGACATTCGACCGTAAGGTGACGGTGGGGTATATTTATATCCTGAAGCTGCACCACTTGGTGGATGATAAGATTCACGCACGTTCGATTGGGCCGTACTCGCTTGTGACGCAGCAGCCGCTGGGTGGTAAGTCACAGTTCGGTGGTCAGCGCTTCGGGGAGATGGAGTGCTGGGCGCTTCAGGCTTACGGTGCTGCATACACGTTACAGGAAATGCTCACCGTTAAGTCGGATGACGTTGCTGGACGTAGCAAAGTGTATGAGTCGATTGTGAAGGGCGATCATTCGTTTGAGTCGGGCATTCCGGAATCTTTCCACGTGATGGTGAAAGAGCTTCGCTCGCTTGGGCTCAATGTCGATCTGGTTGAGAAGGAAGCTTAAATGTTATGGCCCCTGCGCAAGCGGGGGCCATGATGGTTTGTAAAATACACGCGCTTGGTTTCCGCCTTCGCGGAGATGACGGTACAAGGTTAAATTGGAGAAAAACATGGCTAATCAGAATGAGTTGATGAATGTATTTGGACAGCTTCAAGGATTGAAGCAGTTCGATGAAATCAAAATCACTATCGCAAGCCCAGAGAAGATTCGCTCGTGGAGCTTTGGTGAGGTGAAGAAGCCTGAAACCATTAACTACCGCACCTTTAAGCCTGAGCGCGATGGATTGTTCTGCGCGCGTATTTTTGGCCCTGTAAAGGATTACGAGTGCTTGTGCGGTAAATATAAACGCATGAAGTATCGCGGGATTATCTGCGAGAACTGCGGTGTGGAAGTAACGACATCCAAAGTGCGCCGCGAGCGCATGGGGCATATCGAACTTGCGGCTCCGGTTGCGCATATCTGGTTTCTGAAATCGCTGCCAAGCCGTATTGGTACGCTGCTTGAGATGCCACTCAAAGACCTTGAGAAGGTGCTGTATTTTGAATCCTACATCGTGGTGGATGCGGGCATGAGCCCGTTCAACCAGCTTGAGCTGCTCACGGAAGAGCAATATTACGATGCGTTAGACCAATATGGTGAAGGTACTTTCACTGCAATGATTGGTGCAGAAGCAATCAAAGAGTTGCTCAAAAAACTGAACCTGAAAGAGCTTCGCGAAGTGATGCGTGCAGAGCTTCCGACCGTTACTTCGGATGCGCGCAAGAAGAAGCTGGTGAAGCGCCTGAAAATGGTCGAAGCGTTTCTCGATTCGGAGAATAAACCTGAATGGATGATTCTGGACGTGGTGCCAGTGATTCCGCCAGAGTTGCGCCCACTGGTGCCACTAGATGGTGGCCGTTTCGCGACATCAGATCTCAACGATTTGTATCGTCGTGTTATTAACCGTAATAACCGTTTGAAGCGCCTGCTTGAGCTGAAAGCGCCTGACATTATCGTGCGTAACGAGAAGCGCATGTTGCAAGAATCGGTGGATGCGCTGTTTGATAATGGCCGCCGTGGCCGCGTGATTACGGGTACCAACAAGCGCCCACTCAAATCGCTTTCCGACATGCTCAAGGGTAAGCAAGGGCGCTTCCGTCAGAACTTGCTCGG
>JAIXZB010000067.1 GCA_027489915.1 Rickettsiales bacterium
ATTGCCTACAAAGGCGCGGATTGTAGGATCGAAAAAACCATGCTAAAGGCAGTATATGACTGATACGCAGAACACATCTACCTCAAGCACACGCAGCTCTGGCGGCATGTGGATTTCTGTATGTAGTTTACTTATAGGAGTATCGGGACTTGCAGCCGGGGGGTTTGCTCTCGAAAAACTCTCACGCCTAGAAACGGGTATATCGCTTCAACAGCAAGAGGCTACCTCGTCCTCTGAACAAAATCAGAAGCTGCTCTTTTCACTCAAAGAACAATCCGCCGATATCACTGAGCATAAGGCAGCACTGCAATCATTGCGCAGCGATTTAGCGGCGTTGCACGAGAATATAGCTGAATCAGAGCATGCAGCGATTGACGAAAAAACCGTTGAAGCACAGATAAAAAAAATTGCAAAAAAATCTGCCTCCAAGGACTATTCAGATATGCTTGAGCGTATCGCTTCATTGGAAGCGAAGGCAACATTAACTCCCGGTGCCGACCAAGCGCATGAATCCGCATTCAGCACAGCAGATATTCGCAGCTTGCGTTATCTGTTACTGCGTGAAGTGATTGCGCAGGGCAAACCGCACGAGGATGCTTTGATTCAATTCAAAGAAACACTCGGAGATGGCATTTCTGAGCAAAAAAAAGTTCGTAAAGCGCTGGAAAACCTTGAGTCCGAGCAAAAGATACGCACCGCCCCTGCATTATATGCAATGCTCACAGATGTGTCACACGACACAGCATCGCAAGAAAAACCATACATTCCTAATAGCGCATCAAAAAGCTGGTTAGAGCAATCAGAGGAGTCGCTTACCTCCCTCGTAAAAATTGAACGTGTTGATGCTGCGCAACCGCCGCATCAACGGTTGGAAAAAGCGTTTGCGCTCGCTCGCATGGGCGATGTAGTGGGAGCGGCACATGAAATTGCAGTTTTGCCTGAAGCAGACAAAGCCCCTTTTGAAGAATGGCTGTCACAGGTTGAGATATATGAATCTGCACATGATGCTCTCGACGTACTGCGCACCGCCGCATCAGTGCGCGATGCTTCCGAACCCGAAACGCCAAAGGAATAGCCATGCGTCGCATGATAGTTTGGCTCCTACTGATTGCTGGCCTAAGTGCGGTCGGTTTATTTTTGGCCGATAGCCAAGGTACAGTAACCCTTGAATGGCTTGGCTACCGCATCATCACACGCACGAGCCTTCTCATTGCCGCTATTGGCATCGTATTTTTATTCTCGATATGGATAGTAACGCTTACCGCCCAATTGTGGGAAATGCCCGAAAGACGCCGCAACACTAAGCGCTATGCGCGTCAACAGATTGGACTTCACGCGCTTACCCAAGCCGCGACAGCCATGGCGATGTCGAATAATGCTCTGGCATTTAAAGAAATCCGTCGCGCACAGCGTTACCTAGAAAATGCACCGCTTACCCTGCTTATGGAAGCACAATGGTATGATAAGCAAGGCCAGTCTGCAAAAGCGCTGCCTCTGTATCAGGAGCTTTCCACGCATGAAGAAACTGCGCAGCTTGGAGTTCGGGGATTGCTCCAAACAGCAGAGCGTAGTGGTGATTTTACTAAAGCGCTGAATCTTGCCGAGGAAGCTTCGAAGCAGTTTCCCAAAGATGTGTCGCTGTTCACCCATACTATCGAGCTGATGCTGCACGAGAAACGCTGCGATGAAGCCATTGCCATGCTTTCCGCATGGCGCGGTCATTGGCGTGTGTCGCGCGATGTGCGTTTACAGTATCTGGCGCTTGCATATACCATAAAAGCACTTACCCTTCCTGCAGAAGAGCGTGGTGTGTTGCTAGAGAAAGCCTACGCCATGCAACCACGCCATCCTTATATTCCTCTGGCGCTTCTCGCCAGTTACGGAGCAACACAGCATACGCGCATGAAATCGCTACTAATGCAGGTGTGGCAGCAGCGCCCCTCGCCTGCACTCACAGCACTCAGCCTTCAATGGCTTGCTGAACAGCCCGATGATAAGCGTGCAAAGCTTGTGCGCAAACTTACCAAATATGCACCAGATCATCTCGAGAGTGCCATATTGCATGCCTATGATGCCGAAGCACGCTCTCAGCTTGCAGAAGCCCACGGGGCTCTTGAGAAAGCTATTAGCGTTCGTGAATCGCGCCGCGCGCTTACCCTAATGGCCGAAATTGAATCCGAACTTTCAGGCACAGATAAAGCAAAACCATGGTTCACACGTGCTGCATCCGCTCCGGTGGAAGAACAATGGCTGTGCAAATCTTGCGGCCATGCAAGCCATGAATGGAGCGCATTCTGTCCACGTTGCAATGCTATGGATGCTCATGAGATAACACTCGCATCGCATGCCATTACCAGCATTGAAATAGTAGGCGGGAAAACTGCCTAAAGTTATTTTTTGGCAGGTGGCGGAATGTCTTGGGATTGGATAATTTTTCCACTCGTTGCAGTGCCAGAACTTGTTGCAAAAGGAGCTGCATTTGCGGTTTCTGGTGTTGGGTTGGGTAAATTCACATCGGATGGAAATAAGGGCGCTGCCTCAGCCTGCGTGTATTCGGGAGCACTTGAAGGCTGATACATCACCATACGCGGCCCTTCACTGCCTTGAACTCCAACTATACGCGATGTTAAATTAGGCTGTGGGCTGTCATAACACACAATATCGCTCGAAAATTGATAGCAATAGCGCGTAGAAGCAAGCTTAGGTGTTTGCGGTTCAGGATTATACGTAAATAGTCCACTCCATGCTTTGCCCGTATCGTTTTTCCAACGACTTGCAGACTGCGCAACCGCTTTGTTGGTTTCCGCAAGGTTAGTGCATGCAGAAAGTACCACAAGAAGCGTTAGCAACAATGTATTACGTTGTTTCATACAGCTTTATTTGCAAGAGCCGTGCCACTTTGCATAAGCGCTTGTAAACCCTCGCGGTAACTGGGGTAACGCAACACAACCCCTAATTCTTTTTTGATTTTGCTATTATCCACGCGCCGACTTGTTTGGTAAAAACTATAGGCCATTGGGCTAAGCCCTGCCTCTTTAAGGGCTACGGGCGGAGGTACTTTTATACCCAATAATTCACATGCATAGCTCACTAAATCTGCGGAAGCGCAAGGTAGATCATCGGCAACGTTATATATCGATTCAGGCGATGGGTGCTGCATCGATGCTATCAACACCTGTGCAATATCTTCCACATGGATGCGCGATGATACATGATAGCCCGCATCTATGCGCTGGGCGGTGCCGTTTTGTATTTTCTCGAACACATTGCGCATGGGACCATAAATCCCTGCTAGCCTGAAAATATGCGCGCCAATGCTTTTCCACTGCTTTTCAGCAACCAATCGTGCAATACTGCGTGGCTCTGTTGGGTGTGTTGCGCTCATTTCATTTACCCACGCCCCCTTATAATCGCCATACACACCAGTGGTTGAAAGATATCCAATCCACTCTGTGCGAGCGGAAATATGGCTATAAATATCGCGAAACACCTGACAACCATCCTCCTCAGGTGGAATGCTTATTAACAAATGAGAGGCTGCTTGCAGTGCTCGTTTTAGCTCGTCGCTTGGGCTTCCCGCGAGGTAATGTATGGCGCCAGATCTGCGCCCTGTTCCCACAACGTCAAATCCTTGCGCGCGCAACGGCTCTGCCGCAACATGTGCGGTGTAGCCCATTCCTATACATAACAATCTTGGCATATGACGATGTGATGACAATTTACCTGAGCCACTTGACCCAGACCAAGATATGACGTTAAGCATTAAGTACAAGAAGAAACGCTATGTTATTGAAAAACAGATTTTTGATACCTTTGCTTCTCACCACCGCTTGCGTGGTGTCGCCTGTCTATGCGCAGACATTTACTTCTGCGCCTGCCTATAAGGAATGTACGGCGGCGGCGTCAAGCAACCCGCAAGTTGCGCTGGCGAAGGCGGACGAGTGGCTGAAAATAGATGATTCCTTGTCGGCGCATCATTGTCGCGCCATGGCGCTTTATAGCCTTAAGCGGTACGAAGAATCTGCAACCGAGCTTGAAATGGTTCGTACCAAAATTGATCCTGCCGATATTGCCATTCGTACCTATGTTACCCGTCAGGCATCGCGTGCATGGATAGATGCAGGCAAAGCCGAAAGCGCCATTCACGTTATCAGTGAGCAGGTCAATGAGATGACCATGGGGCGCGGCGATAACACCACCCAAGCCAGGCTCTCCACCGAATTACTCATCGACCGCAGCCGTATTCGCGTTGAATATGGCCAGCTTGCCGAAGCGGTACAGGATTTAGACCAAGCCATAAGCCTTTCTCCCGGCAGTGAAGCAGTACTGCTTCAGCGCGCCAAGATATTTGCCCAACTGGGCGATAACGCGCTCGCGCAACAGGATTTACAAGTAGTGCTTCGCCTCAACCCCAACCATCAGGAAGCTATTGGGCTGATGCGGGTGCTGCGCGATGTTAAGAAAGCGCCCTAAAACCCTTTTAGTATATTCTGA
>JAIXZB010000163.1 GCA_027489915.1 Rickettsiales bacterium
AACGCATCGGCGCCGAACTCGCGCGCGAATCCCATGTCGAAGCCGATGTCATCGTGCCCATTCCCGATTCCGGCGTTCCCGCCGCATTGGGCTACAGCGAAACCTCAGGCATCCCCTTCGATTACGGCATCATCCGCAACCATTATGTAGGTCGCACCTTCATCGAGCCCACCCAGCAAGTGCGCAACCTCGGCGTCAAACTCAAACACAACGCCAATAGCAGCCTCATTAAAGGCAAGCGCGTGATTCTGGTCGATGATTCTATCGTGCGCGGCACCACCAGCAAAAAAATCGTCCTCATGATGCGCGAAGCGGGCGCATCCGAAGTGCATATGCGCATCGCATCGCCGCCCACCACCCATAGCTGCTATTACGGTGTCGATACACCTGAACGAAGCCAGCTACTCGCTGCCAATTATAGCGTCGAAGAGATGGCAAAACTCATCGGTGTTGATTCCCTCGCCTTCGTCACCATCGATGGGCTGTATCGCGCCGTGGGCGAAGCCGCACGCTACAACGAAGCCCCTCAATTTTGTGATGCCTGCTTCAGTGGCGACTACCCCGTCCCCCTCACCGATTTCGATCACGGTATCAGCGCCAAACAACGCGATTTATTTGTCGCCTAAATCACAAGGCCAGATGCGTTATTAGCAAGAAAGTTCTCTTGATGTATATGGGTACAAACCCTTTCAGGTGAAGTTCTATCTTCGCCATGAAAGACGTTAGCTGCCGCAACTGCACTAAATCGAGCATACGAATGCCTGTCACTCTCTTCCTTGCTATATGGCAACACCTTATAAGGAAGTTCAGTTACATTATATTTCACGGATATAGATTCAATATAGCCCCCTTTTGAGAGCATATCTTCGTCAAAGCCCCAATGCTCAAGAAGCATTCTTTGAAGCGCAATGTTGCGTACCTTACCTGAAACTGTATCGCTTTGAGTACCTCGGTCACATGCTTTCACAGCATTATATCCTTTATCTATATCCCTATCTTCATGGTGCACTCGAAACCCATAAATTCTAGCGTATCCTATATCACTATTTACCAGCACATGCTTCACACTATCGCGCATAGATAAATTACTATTTTTATCACACAATGTTTTGGTTAACTGCGCGTGCACATCCGCAGGCTGTGCACGGCGCAGTTCTTCCTCATCTGTGTAATGACGTAAATTATCCATTAGCGATTGCAATCCTTTGCAAAAACTTTACCTAATGTGGGTTCAAGAGAGTATGACAATTCTATGAAATCAAATTCCCGCATAGCACTCATCACTGGCGCATCCCGCGGTATTGGCCGCGCTGTGGCTATTGCACTTGCAAGCACTGGTGTGCATGTTATCCTCACTGCCCGCACGGTCGGCGCACTCGAAGAAGTCGATGACATCATCCAAAAAAACGGCGGCACCGCAAGCCTGCTACCCATGGATATACGCCAGCACGATCAGATAGATGCACTCGGTGCCGAACTCTACAGTCGCTACAAACGCCTCGATATCCTTATCGGCAACGCTGCTATGCTCGGCAACCTCTCACCCGTCGCCCACATGGATCCCAACCAATTCGAGGATATCATCAGCGTCAACCTCACCGCCAATTACCGCCTTCTTCGCAGCATGGATCCGCTCTTACGCCTCTCGCCCGCAGGCCGTGTGCTGATGGTTACATCAGGTGCTGCACGCAATGCCTATGCTTTCTGGGGACCATATGGCGCAAGCAAAGCCGCACTCGAAACGCTCACATTAAGCTACGCCGCCGAAGTGCAAAAAACCAACATCCGCGTCAACATCATCGACCCTGGCGCTACCGCCACCGCCATGCGCGCCAAGGCCTTCCCGGGCGAAGATCAAACCACCCTGCCCACGCCCGAATCTCTCACGCCACTATTTCTCAAACTCAGCGCCGCAAGCAGCGATGTCCCACACGGCAAACGCCACATCGCCTAAAATGCAACATAACCACGCCTTGCCAATCACGCGAAAATTAGGCATGATGCAGTGCATAAACGAACTAGCGCGGTACTCGTGTCACAACCCCGTCCACTCATCACCTCATCATGGACGTTACCACTGCCTTACTGGATAGTGGTCTCAGGCATCGCAGCACCAGGTGCTAGCTGGATGCAGGCGGCAAAAAACGCTGGCATGTCACCTCTCGAAGGCAATCCCAATTTATACTTCCTGCAAACCGATGCACACTGGGCGCCCGCATGGCAGCGCATCTTATCGGCGCTAGAAACCCTGCCCAATCCCGAAACGCTCAAAGCCGCTATCATCGCAAGCGAATCCGCGCCCACCAAAGATAATATCAATATCGAACTACGCCCCGTTTCCGATATCCAGCACATCGCAAACAACCTCTGGCTACTGGATGATTTGCACGAAGACAGACTGGTCTGCTTCATGCAGCGCGTGGTCGATGCCAAAGGCAACCCCGCAGGCTACGAAGCCTTCGCCCGAATCAAATCCGAAGATGGCAGCATCATCGGCGGTGGCGATATTATGCGCGCAAGCTATGCGCTTAAAGTCGAATACCATGTCGATAGACGGCTGCATAAAAAAGCCATCGAAACCTTCGCACATTCTGGGCTTGATGGCTTTATCTTCATCAACTTCCTAACAGGTTTCATCCACCGCCCCGAGGTCTATCTGGAAGGATTAAGCCAAGCCGTTGCCATGCATTCCATCGCGCCATGCTCCGTCGTACTCGATGTACCACTCGCCGATTACATCCGCGATATGAGTAAGCTGCGCTCTATAGCCAATTACTGCCGCGCACGTGGTTTTTCCATCGCGCTAGATGATGTAAAATCCAGCAAAGATTTAGAGCAGCTCTTGCGCGATGTGCGCCCCACCTTCATCAAGCTCGATTGGCATTTAGGCGCAGGTATGCTCGATAGTAAAATTGCAAACCCCGTCCATGAAATTGTGAACCTCGCTCATGCAGCAGGTGCCATGGTGTTGGCCGAAGGCGTCGAAAGCGCAGAACTCATGCAAGCCTACATCGCAGCAGGCGTCGATATGCTGCAAGGCTATCACTGCGGCGCACCAGAATTCTTGCAGGCATAATAGCACATCCAGACCTGATGTATTTTGCACACTATTAACTAAAATTGCAGCATTAAAAATGCATTTTGCGCCCGTTTCTTGCGCGTTTCATGGTGCAACTGCAGCATTTTTTTGCTATGGTGCAGCGTTGTGATGTTGTGAAAACAACCGCACATAAAAAGGAACAAAAATATGCCAATGCGCTCAGTGATGATTTTAATTCTCGGTGTTGCAGTTGCACTTGGCACTGCCTACTCCCTCAAATCCCGCATGAGCGCCGCGCCCGAAAAAGGCACCCGCATTGTAGTCTCCACCGTCGATATTCCTGCAGGAAGCTTCGTGCGCAACGGCGCACACATCGCATTTGCCGATTGGCCTAAATCCAGCATCAACGATTCCATGCTCATCGAAGGCAGCTTCGATCCCGCCGCTTACGATGGCTCCGTTGCCCGCCGCGCCATCAGCAAGGGCGAACCCATCATCAAATCCATGCTCGTCAAATCAAACGAAGGCGGCTTCATGTCCGCAGTGTTGGAACCCGGCAAACGTGCCATCTCAATTGCGGTAGATTCCACCTCAGGCAATGCAGGCTTTATCTTCCCGGGCGACCGTGTCGATTTAATCCTCACCCATGCCATCGACATCAATAACGGTGTCGAACGCGCAAGCGAAACCTTCGTTAAAAATGTCCGTGTACTCGCCATCGACCAAATGCTCGACAATCCCGAAAACAAAGCGGTGCTGGCCAAAACCGTAACGCTCGAAGTTACCCCCAAACAAGTCGAATCCATCAATGTCGCCAAAGACCTTGGCAAAATCAGCGTGTCCCTGCGCAGCTTAGCAACACAAAAAGAAGCCACCCAAAAAGAACCTGCCCCAGAGTCTGCAGAGCCCATGAGCCTCGATGATATGCTGCATAACGCCGTACCCGAAAACTATGATGCACCTGTTGCATTGCCCGAAGAAAACATCACCCGCGATACCGATGTCAGCAAAGTCATAAGCCCACGAGATGGTGCAGGCAGTTCCGTGCGCGTCCTGCGCGGTGGTGCCACGCCCGAAAATATCGAGTTCAATAGAGATGGAGCACCCCGTGCGCAGTAGAAAAATCATCGCATCACTGGCTGCATCACTTCTTTTTTGCTCCAGCATCACCTCCGCCATGGCCGCCCCCGTAAGTCAGGATTTCCTCACCGCTATGGGCCAAAGTGGAGGGGACGCACTCTCCGACGTCATCGATGTCGAAATCAACAAAGGCGCATCCATCCGCTTGCCCTCACCTGCCGCCTCCGTCGCCATCGCCGATCCTGCAATTGCCGATGTGCAGGTCATCTCGCCACGCATGCTCTATGTAAATGGCAAAGGCGTGGGCGAAACCAGCATCATCGCAGTCGATGGCAGCGATAACATTATTCTCGA
Organism: Rickettsiales bacterium; assembly: GCA_027489915.1. Taxonomy (GTDB): domain Bacteria; phylum Pseudomonadota; class Alphaproteobacteria; order Rickettsiales; family UBA3002; genus JAIXZB01. The sequence goes on from JAIXZB010000163.1 coordinate 4,475, forward strand.
GCGTACCGTCAACGTCACCCACAACCTAAGCCGCCTAACACGCGCCGCCGCCGATCTATCGCCCGAAAGCGCAGTCGTCGCGACCTCCACCGACAACGCCATCATATTAAAAGGCAAAGTCGATTCCCCCGTCGTTGCCGAAAAAATGCAGCGCTTGGCTACCAGCTTTCTGAAAGGTGAAAACCAAACCATCATCAACATGATGGACACCTCAGGTAGCGATCAGGTCATGCTCAAAGTGCGCATCGTCGAAGTCGCCCGCAGCGAACTTAAGCGCTTCGGCATCAATTGGGAATCCACACTCAGCGCGGGTAACTTCATATTCGGCCTCGCCCAAGGGCGCGATGTAGTGGGTGCTGCAGGCGAATTCACCCGCAGCATCGCAAGCGATAACAGCTTCAATGCCTCAAGCCGCACAGGCTCCACCAACATCAACTCCGTGATTGATGCACTGGAAACCGATGGGCTCGTCACCGTTCTTGCCGAACCAAGCCTCACCACCCGCTCAGGAATGCCCGCCAACTTCCTAGCGGGTGGCGAATATCCCATTCCCGTTCCCGGCCAAGATGGTGCGGTCACCATCGAATACCGCCAGTTTGGTGTTAGCCTGCAATTCACCCCCGTGGTGTTATCGCACGATAAAATCAGCCTCACAGTGCTGCCCGAAGTTAGCGCCATCTCCGAACGCAACGCCATTACAGGTGGCGACTTTGGTGACATCCCCTCACTCTCCACCCGCCGCGCTTCCACCACCGTCGATTTAGGCAGTGGCCAAACCTTCGCCGTTGCAGGGCTACTCCGCTCCGATCAATCTAGCTCATCCGATGCCTTCCCAGGCCTGGGCGATATCCCACTTGTCGGCGCATTATTCAGAAGCAGCGAAACCCGTAACGAACAAACCGAACTGGTTATTCTCGTCACCCCTTACATCGTCAAACCTGTGGATGATGCAAGCCAACTCGCTACCCCCACCGATGGGCTCGTCCCCGCAACCGATGGCGAGCGCATCTTGCTTGGTCGCCTACACGGCGAAACGCCCATCATTCCCGAAAATGTGGCAGGCAATCAAGCAGCCACCTCAAGCAAAAGCAACACCGCCAAAGCAGCACCCGTCACATCCGTCACCGCCAACAACACCGCCCCTCCTCCTGCGCCATCTGCACTTAATGGCATGGGTGGTCAGGCGGGCTTTCTCATCAGGTAACGCAAAAGGATTCTCACAATGCGCATAACACTCTGTCTTCTCGCTACCTGCATGCTCACCGCCTGTACCGACACAACGCCCATAAACAAAACCCCGCATTACGATCAGGCATCAGGGCAAATCATCTATCCCAAATGTCCGGATTGGAGCCAACCCTCCACTGGCAATACCGATAACAGCGTCCACAGTAATTTTGGCTGCGCAGCACATCGCAACCTCGCAGTACAACTCGAAAATCCTGCCGATTTAGCACGTGGCCATGGAGCACAAGGTGCCGATACCGAAGCCACCATCACCACTATAACCCGTTACCGCAAAGGTGAAATTCCAGAACCACTCACCCCTCAAGCCTCCAATCAATAATCGCACATGAACACAAGTAGCACTATTGGCAAAACCCATCTTCTCGCGTTTGTGCAGAATGCACAAACAGCGAAATCCATTCGCGCAGTCGAACCAAGCAGCACCACCGAAATGGGCGATATCACCCACGCCACTACATTCCTCAAATCACATCCAAGCCCGCATATCTTAATTGTTGAAATCGAAAATGCCGATACTGCACCAGCACTGCTCGATGCCCTTGCCGATGCCGTGCATCCAAACACACGCGTCATTGTCACAGGCAGCACCGACACGCTCAGTTTCTATAACTGGCTCATCGGCCTAGGTGTGCATGATTACCTGCTCAGCCCCATCAGCGAAACAGCACTCAGCGCAAGCCTCAAGCGCATCACCCATCCCGAGCCTGTGGTCAAAACGGCACCACCCACACACCCGCGCCACACCCTTGCCGTCATCGGCACGCGCGGCGGCGTGGGCGCAAGTACCATCGCCCTTACACTCGCGGCGATTGGTGCACGCGATTTAACCCTCCCCACCGTGCTCGTCGATCTCGATATGCATTTTGGTACCGATGCGCTAAGCCTCGATTTAGAAGCCAGCCGAGGCATGCGCGATGCGCTCGAGAAACCCGAACGTGTCGATGCCTTATTCCTGGAGCGCCTCATGCTGCGCCCATTCTCACCACTGTCCATTTTATCGTGCGAAGAACCGCTGAGTGAACATTTCACACCAGCCGCAAATGCAGGCGAAGTACTGATTACCACCCTGCGCGAAAATTACGAACTCACCATCATCGATGTACCACGCCATCTAGATACCCTCACCCGTCAGGCACTGGGTATGGCAGATACCATCATCATCGTCTGCGAACCCACCATCGCAGCACTGCGCGACACCTTGCGCCTGCGCGATTACTGCGCCGATATACTAAAACGAACAAAAATACACATCCTCATCAACCGCGAGGGCATGCACGCCAAATACGAAATTCCTAAAGCCGAATTCACCAAACATCTGGGCAAATCATCCACCACCCATATCAGCTTTGTGCCCGAAATTTTGCTTCGCACCTCTCAAGGCGAATTGCTGCTCGATGAACCCAAAGCCGCCGCAACAGCAATGGCACTGCGCACCTTACTACAAACCTTGCTTGGTAAAGAACTTCCCATCACCAAAACCAATAAAAGCATAGGCAGCTTTTTTAAGGGTAAAAAATAATGTTTGGCCGCAGGCAGGATGATACATCTCCCCCCAATTTAAGCACGCCGCATGCGGCTGCAACGCCTGCGCCCCTAGGTATCGCCGAACCAGTCGAGGCCGCCCCCATCCCCACCGATACCCGCTTGCACGACACCAAAGAACTCATCTACACCAAACTCATGGAGCAGATAGATCTGCAAACCGCCTCACGCCTGCCCGAAGAGGAATTGCGCCACCAGATTATCGATGTCATTGGCGAAATCGTAAGCGAACAAAAACTCGCCATCAACTACCAAGAACAGCAATTCCTCGCCATGCAGATTGTTGATGACATGATAGGACTTGGGCCCTTAGAGCCACTGCTGAAAGACGAAACCATCACCGACATCATGGTCAACGGCCCCAAACAGGTCTATATCGAAGCGAAGGGAAAACTCACACTCAGCCCCATTACCTTCCGTGATAACGAGCATGTAATGAACATCGCCCAGCGCATTGTCACTGCCATCGGAAGGCGTGTCGATGAATCCTCACCGATATGCGATGCACGCCTGAAAGACGGCTCCCGCGTCAACGTTATCGCCCCGCCTTTGTCACTGAAAGGCTGCAGCATTTCCATCCGTAAATTCGCCAAGAAAAAAATCACGCTCGATATCATGGCGCAGCAGGGCAACATCTCGGAGCCACTATGCAAACTACTCAAAATAGCAGGCGCCTGTCGCCTCAATATCATCGTCTCAGGCGGTACAGGCTCAGGCAAAACCACATTGCTAAACGCGCTTTCTCGCATGATAGATCACGGCGAACGTATCGTCACCATCGAGGATGCCGCCGAATTACAACTGCAACAACCCCATGTCGTCCCACTCGAAACCCGTCCCAAAAATCTAGAAGGCGACGGTGAAATCACCATGCGCGACCTTGTCAAAAACGCACTCCGCATGCGCCCTGATCGCATCATATTAGGCGAAGTACGCGGCGGCGAAGCCATCGATTTGCTGCAAGCCATGAACACCGGCCACGATGGCTCGCTCGGCACGCTCCACGCCAACAACCCACGCGAGGCACTCACGCGCCTAGAGAACATGGTCAACATGTCGGGCATGCGCCTGCCCAGCCACGCCATCCGCCACCAGATTTCATCCGCCGTCCAGCTCATCGTGCAAATCCAGCGCATGCGCGATGGCATGCGCCGCATCACCCACGTCACCGAAGTGGTCGGCATGGAAGGAGAAGTCATCATCACGCAGGATTTATTCACCTACCAGTTCCAGGGCGAAGATGAAAATGGACGCCTGATTGGCGAATTCAAATCCTCTGGCCTGCGCCCGCATTTCACTCCTCAAGCCTCCTATTTCGGGCTCGATAAAGCCCTGCTGGAGATAATCTAATGGCAGGCATCTTCGCCTATACCGAGCTATGGCTGGGGCTTGGCGCACTGCTTGCCATTATACTTCTGCCTAAATTACTCGATAACACCCGAGCCAAGCGCAGTAAACGCATCGCAAAAATCACAGCAGCAAACACTGGCAAACTCAGCGCCGCAACGGCCGAATCCCTTCGCAAACGCAACCCTTATGCGGGCAGCAAAATCGGCCAGTTCATCGCACCCTTCTCCAGCATCGAAAAACTCCGCAGCCGCCTAGAAATCGCTTCCATCAACACCACCCCACAAAAATTCTTAAGTGTCATCGCCATTCTCTGCATCGCAACCTTTGGCATCTGCATACTGCTCGGGCTCACCCCACTGCTTGCCGTATTACTCAGCATCATTGTCGGCTTCGGCATCCCCCATTTCAAACTCTCTTACACCATCAAAAAGCGCCAAAAAAACTTTCTCAAACTCTTTCCCGAAGGCATCGATCTCATCGTGCGTGGCCTGCGCGCAGGGCTTCCAGTATCTGAATCCTTCAATGTCGTCTCGCGCGAAATCCCCGATCCTGTTTCGAGTATTTTCGCAAGCATCAGCCAGCAAACCGCCGTCGGCATGCCAATGGAACAGGCACTCGCCATCACCGCACAAAAACTCGATATGACCGAGTTTAATTTCTTCGTCACCACCATCATATTGCAGCGCGAAACAGGCGGTAACTTAAGCGAAGTATTAAGCAACCTTGCCGAAGTGCTCCGCGATCGCCAAATGATGAAACTCAAAATCACCGCCCTCTCCTCCGAAGCCCGCGCCTCGGCCTATATCGTGGGCGCACTCCCCTTCTTCGTCTTCGGTATCCTAAATGTCATCTCCCCCGATTACCTCGACCCCTTATACAACGATGCACGCGGCAACATGGCCATAGGCATCGCCGCAGGCATGATGGGATTTGGTGCGTTCATCATGCGCCGCATGACCCAGTTCGAGATATAGGCAGCACCCATGCAGCCAGGCAAACCATTAACCGTCGAATCGCTTCTACCCTTCGGCTTAAGCCTTGATGATGTATTAATATCCCTCGCCTCCCTCGCCGTATTCGCCATCATATGGTCCATCGGAAACATCTTCATCCAGCGCGATACATTTGGCCCCCGCCTCAAAGCCATCGCCGAGCGCCGCGCTGAGCTCAAAGGCCAATACACCGCCGCCCGCAAGCGTAAAAAATCGAATGAAGATACGATGAGCTTCATCAAAACCGTGGTACAAAAACTCAAATTGCTGCAGCAATATCAGGTCGGCCAACTGCAACAAAAACTTACCCGCGCAGGCTACCGCAGCAAAGACGCGATTATAGTGTTTGCCTTTGCTAAACTCATCATGCCGCTTGCGGGCATCGTCATAGGCGCCCTCATCAGCGGAATCGATTGGTCGCAAGCCTTCACCATGGCGCAGGCCGAAGGCTGGCTAAAGCTCCTCATCTTCGCCTACTTCATGGCGCGCCTGCCCGAAATCATCGTCGCCAACACGAAAGGCAAGCGCTACCATTCCATACGCAAAGCCCTACCCGATGCACTCGATCTCATGATGATATGCGCCGAAGCAGGCCTGTCACTCGCCGCAGCACTCGACCGTGTCGCCCGCGAACTCGCGCGTATGAGTCCACAACTTGCCGAAGAATTCAGCCTCACCTCAGTCGAGCTAGGCTTCCTACCTGACCGCGCCACTGCACTTAAAAACCTCGCCGAACGCTGCGACCTTAAAGAGGTGCGCGGCTTCGTCAACGTCATCGTTCAAACCGAAAAATATGGAACACCCGTTGCCCAAGCCCTGCGCGTACTCGCCAAAGAATTCCGCACCCAGCGCATGTTAGCTGCCGAACAGAAAGCAGCTCGCCTACCCGCCCTCATGACCGTGCCAATGATTGTCTTCATCCTGCCGACACTCTTTATCATCGTCATGGCACCCGCCGTCATCAAAGTAATGGATAATTTCTAGCCCTACTTCGCCTTCACCGTTACCTTAGGCCGCACTGCATCAATGCCCTTGCGCTGCGCAATATAATCTTTAATGCGCTGCACATTCGCCTTGCGTTCTGCCTCGCTCAATTCATCCTTCAGCAACGCTACTGCATCCTTATCACGCCCCAGCACGCCATACGCCAGCGCCAGATTATGCCGCGTCACAGGCGATGCATTAGGTTTCGCTGCATCCGCTTTCAGCAAATCCACCGCCTGTTGCGATTTACCCGTTAAAATATACGACATAGCCAAATTCGTGCGCAGCACCGATAAATCCTCTTTCGGATTCAGCGCCTGTGCACGCAGATACAGTGCCTGCGCCTTCGCATGTTCGGGAATCATATCATGCGCAATTGCCGTTGCCGTAAGCAACTCCAAATCCGCTGGATACTTCGCAATCGAAGTATTAAAAATTTTAAGCGCTTCGCTGATGCGATTTTCCGTTAGATACATCTTACCAAGCAGATACGCCACACGTGGCTGCTCTGGCTGCAGCGCATTTGCGCGTTCAAGTATGTCTTGCGCCTTTTGCAATTCATTCGTTTTGGCATAAAAATTCGCAAGCCCCAAATGCGCCTCGATACGACCCTGACTCTTTGCCACGGCTTCCATATAATTGCGCTCGGCCTGCGCCGCATCACCCTTGCTTGCCGCCGCCTCTGCCGAGGTAATCAACGCAATTTCCTGCCCCGATAACGGCGGCAGCTTCGTCACATCCACCGGACCACGCACCCCACCAAATGGGTCGCACGCCGAAACCATCCACAAAACCGGTAGCAACCACACTGCGCGCATACGCCTCTCCTCTGAATAAAAAATCCTCCTAGGCACACTACGCTTTTTTGCGCAAAAAACAACTGCGAACACGTTTGCAACAAACCGCATATATTTAACTAAAATTCGCGTTAAATCAGCGCTTTAATTCCACAATAATCACTGACGAAATAGCCCATTTGTGTTATAGTGTTTTGGTTATGCATAAGCCCAACAAAACATACACTTCCTTACTGCGCGCGCAGGGTGGCGCCACCGCAGTCGAATTTGCATTCATCGCCCCCGTACTCATTTTGCTACTTTTCGCTATCATCGAATTCTCACTCATCATGCTGGTGAACAACCTCATGGAAAGCGCCACCGCTAACAGCTCGCGCCTTGGCAAAACGGGCTTCTCCGCAAACAGTAAAACGCGCGAAGAAACCATACTCGATTCTGTCAGCACGCGTGTGGGATCGCTCATAAACCCTGCACAGCTTGTGCTCACCACCAAAGTCTATGCCCAGTTCGATCAAATAGGCGATGCCGAACCATGGAACGACACCAATAGCAATAACATGCCCGATGCAGGCGAATACGATGACATCAACGGTAACGGCACCTACGATACCGATATGGCACGCGCGGGTTACGGCAACGCCGAAGATGTCGTCGTCTACACCATCACCTATCCATGGAGCATCCAAACCCCCATCATGCGCGAACTGATCGGCGATACAAACGGTAACTTCCCCATCACCACCACTGCGGTAGTAAAGAACGAGCCGTATGATAACTAAACGCACAGCACAAAAATTTCTCCACGATGAACGCGGCCTCGCCATGGTCGAAATGGGCTTGGCACTTCCCGTGCTGCTCACCTTAGTCTATGGCGTCATCGAAACCACACGCTACATTCTCATCACGCAAAAAGTCGAAAAGCTTGCGCACACGCTCGCCGATTTAACAGCACAATCCGAAACCGTCACCACTGCAAGCCTCAATCAAACTATCGAAGCCAGCAGCCACATCATGCAGCCTTATAGTATGGGGACAAACAGCCGCATCATCATCAGCTCACTCTACCGCGCCCCTGCAACCGCTTCCGCCAATGTCAACTGGTGCTACCGTGGCGCAGGATCACTTACCGTAGTAAGCAATATCGGCGCACTTGGTACCACACCCAACATGCCAGGTGGCTTCACCTTTGTAGAGCGCGAAAACGTGATAGCAGCCGAAGTATTTTACCGCTTCGCGCCGCTCATCAGTACACAGTTTTTTAGCGGGCAAACCATCTACCGCGCCGCATTCTACAAACCACGATTAGGCCAACTCACCACCGCCGCAGTCTCATGCAACTAGGAGGGATTATGCGTTCTTTCTCAGCACTGTTACGCAACGAATCAGGCGTCGTGCTTCCCATGATGGCCGTCGCCATGCTGGCCCTGATTGCCTCCGTTGGCACCGCAGTCGATGTCGGGCGCGGCCAGCTCATGCAAAGCAAACTGCAAAACGCCGTCGATGCCGCAGGCCTTGCTGCAGGAGCTTCCGTCAACACCACCGATGTGGAAGACGAGGTGAATAAATACCTGAACCTCAATTTTGCCACCAACCTGCAAGGCACCACCATCACCACCGTCACCCCTGTACTCAGCGAGGATGGAAAAATCCTCACTGTCACTGCCGATGCTTCTGTTCCCACCACCTTCATGGGCATCTTCGGTAACGATACCATGGAGATTTCTGCCACCACCGAAATCACCCGCAGCAGCAAAGGCATGGAGCTGGTGCTCGTACTCGATACTACAGGCTCCATGGCAGGCAGCAAACTCACCGCGCTCAAATCCGCCTCACGCGACCTTATCAATATCTTATTTGGCGATGGCAATAGCACCGCCGAAAATCTCTGGATAGGCGTAGTACCCTTCAGTCAGGGCGTGAATATCGGCGCAAGCCATACCGATTGGATAGACACCGCACATTTCAGCACACTCGATTGGCACGGCGTACCATGGGCAGGCTGCGTCGAAGCCCGCTACACAGGACGCGATATCACCGACGATCCCTCAAACCTCGAAGCCTTCAAAGCCTATTATTGGCCCGACACAAGCAACAACGACTGGCTGCGCAACTCGACAAGCGAAAGCACCAGCAATACCGTGCGCATCTGTAACAACCAGAGCAGTTGCCGCTGCACCAACTATAGCTGCGGCTGCACCAGCAGCAGCACCTCTTCCACCCAAGGCACACTCACCACTACCATCACTACCGATGTCTGCACCAGCTGCTCTGGCTCGGGCAGCAGCCGCAGGTGCAATACCACCACCACAACCACTACCGCCGTTACCTCTCCCGCCCCCTTCCCCGTAGTACATAACGAACAAGGCCCCAATCGCTATTGCCCAAGCGAAGTCACACGCCTCACCAATGTGCGCGCCGATATCGAAGCAGGTATCGATGCACTCGAAGCTCGCGGCGCCACCCATATCCCCACAGGCGCCGTATGGGGTTGGCGCATGCTAAGCCCACGTTGGCGTAACCTGTGGGGCAATCCAATGAACGCCAATGCCCTGCCACTCGATTACAATACCGACCTAATGCTAAAAGCCGCCATCATCATGACCGATGGCGAGAACACCATGTATAGCAACATCGATGGTGCGTACGGCGTACTCGGCGATAACCAGCTTGGCACCACCAATGCAAGCGATGCATCCGATGTACTCGATGGTAAAGTAACAAGCATCTGCAACGCCATGAAAGCGCAAGGCATCATCGTCTACACCATTGTTTTCGACTTAAGCAGCACCGGAGTCGAAACCATGATGCGTAACTGCGCTACGCAACCCGATTATTTCTTCAACTCGCCCGATGCCACAACCCTGCAGCAAGCCTTCCGCACCATCGGCGATTCGCTGGCCAACCTGCGCATCAGCCAGTGATAGCGCCGGTTAATATTTTAATTACTTTTTAATTGTCTTTAAGCGGTTATTTAGTAACTTTTCATTAATTTTTTAACTATTCTTTAATAAAATTGTATTAATAATTAACCTATGATTAAGCAATAACATAGGAAAACTCTCATGTTAGCTCAAAACACCCAGCCCAACCCTGTTAAGAATTCATCCACAGACCGTGCCAAGATTCGCCTCAAAGACATCCATATCTTACTTGCCGATAAAGACCCCTGCATCTCCCACGTTATGATGCAAAATCTGCGCGCCATGGGATTTTCGCGTATTACCTACGCCAAAAACGGCAATGAAACCATCCGCGCCCTGCGCGAAAATGAGATACATATCGTCGTCACCGAGCGCAACCTGAATGATGCCGATGGGCTAGAACTCGTAAGGTCGGTGCGTGCGGGCAAACACGCGCAAAGCCGCGCAGTCCCAATCATCATGATGAGCGGCCTCGCCGAAGAAGAAGATGTCATCGCCGCTCGCGATGCTGGCATCAATGAATACCTCGCAAAGCCTTTTTCCTCAAAAATGCTCTTCCGCCGCATCGAACAGATTGTCGATAAACCACGCAATTTTCTGGTAAGCTACAACTACACAGGCCCCGATCGCAGACGCCGTGGCACCCCACCCGAAGGCATGGCCGATCGCCGCGTATGTGCCCCCACCACACTTCCCATACTCGATGAGCCCATAAGCGAAAACGATATGCCCATTCTCATCACCGCCAACCGCACCTTCCAGAAGCTGATGGGCACCACCGAGCCACTCTCACGCATCATCACCCCCGCCATGGTAGAAAACGCACAAAAAACCATCGACTCCATGGCAGAAAGCTACATGCACTGGGTCGCAACCGATCTCAAAATTCTGGAGCAAAGCTTTGTCGCCATGCGCCAAGCCTACGCGTCCTATTACCTCATCAAAGCAAAAAACGCGACTCTATCCCTCAAAGAGCGAACGGGCGTTTTCCGTCTCACCCTTGCAAGCGATGTAGCGCACGGGCTCTATCAATTTCTGCATAGCGATTATCACCCAAGCTTTCCCAAACACATAAACATCATAGGCAAACATATCGATGCACTGAAAGTAATCCTGGGCAACAACATCAGCGCCACCGATACCATGGGCAAAGAACTCACCAAAGAGCTTCAAAAGCTGATAATAAGCCAGAAATAAGCCTCATTTCTAGCAAGTTAGCCCCATCAGGCGGGTTTCCCTTGACAATGCCCCTAGTGCTTTCTACACCTCCTCGCCTGCATGATACACCTAATGCAGCAAGTGGGTTCGTAGCTCAGGTGGTTAGAGCGCACGCCTGATAAGCGTGAGGTCGGAAGTTCAACTCTTCCCGGACCCACCATTTATCCTAAAAAATATGGCACCTAAATACTAACAATATCGTAATAAACAACCCATTCACACCACGCAGAAAATCTGTAATTTTCTGCGGTATGCATCGCATGCCACAACATAGTCATCACACCACATGAATCAGCACATGCACATTGTCTGGTTCAAGCGCGATTTGCGCATCACCGATCACTTGCCATTACTGAGTGCTGCCACTTCAGGTGCCGTCATCCCCCTCTACATCATTGAACCCGAATACTGGACATTGCCCGATATCTCACGCCGTCACTGGCATTTCATTCACGATACATTACGCACATTATATACAGATCTAACTGCGCTCGGCGCCCCCCTTGTCATTCGTATAGGCGATGCCATCGAAGTGCTAGAATCCTTGCGCACAAAATACAAAACCATAACACTGTGGTCACACGAAGAAACAGGAAACAACTGGACATACCAGCGCGATATCCGCGTTGCGCAGTGGTGCGCTTCTCACGCCATCGCATGGCACGAAACACCAAGCGGAGGGGTAGTACGCCGCTTAAAAAGCCGCAATGGCTGGGCAGATATTCGCAATAAGCGCATGAGCGAATCCATCACCCCAACACCACATATCCTAACACCCGCCCCACATATAATAAACGATATTCTGCCCAGTAAAGACAGCCCACTATTTGGCACGGGTAGCATAGGTAGCGTCCAATCAGGTGGCTCCAACGAAGCACGCAAAACACTCGCATCCTTCCTAAGTGATCGCGGCATCCATTACATGAAAACCATCTCCAAGCCGGGCAGCTCCGCACGGCATTGCTCGCGCCTGAGCACACATCTTACCTACGGCACCCTGTCGGTGCGCGAAGTCGAACAGGCAACCAAACAGAAATTATACAGCATTGCAGATAACAATGATGACTTAAGTAAACAATGGCGCCGCAACCTCAGCGCCTTTCTCTCACGCCTCGCATGGCATTGCCATTTCATGCAAAAGCTCGAACAGCAGCCAGACATCGAATTTCACTGCATGCATCCCGCCTTCGAAGGCATGCGCGAACCCCACCACCGCGAAGACTATTTCAACGCATGGAAAGCGGGCAGAACAGGCTATCCGCTGGTCGATGCCTGCATGCGCTCGCTGCACGAAAATGGCTGGATAACCTTCCGCATGCGTGCCTTGCTGGTATCATTCGCCAGCTACCATCTTTGGCTCGATTGGCGCCAGACCGCACCCTACATGGCAAAACTTTTCACCGACTACGAACCAGGAATCCATTACTCACAATTCCAAATGCAATCAGGCGTCACAGGCATCAACGCGGTGCGCATGTATAACCCCATCAAGCAATCCTATGATCACGATCCACAGGGCAAATTCATTCGCCGCTTCGTGCCAGAACTAAAAAACGTACCCGAACAATTTATCCATGAACCATGGCGTATGGACGCACCCCCCGCGTCCTATCCCACCCCCATCGTCAATCACGAAGCAGCCATAAAACATGCACGAAGCGAAATATCTGCAAAATGGAAAGAATCAGGTTTCCGCGACATATCCCGAAGCGTTAACCAAAAGCTGGGCAGTCGTAATAAGCAACCAACGCGCACCCGAAAACCTAAAAAAGAATCCTCAAAGCAACTGATGCTCGATATATAAAAACGAAAATTACTTAATATCACGCATTACAAAAATCATAGCCAGGCTGTAAAGTAAAATGCCGCCCACAATGAGGTGCAAATGAAAGCGCTCCATAAACGTTTTAACGGCAACTTCCTTTGCTCGCGTGATTAATTGCGGCCACGTGTAAGAGACAAAATCCCCCTGCGACATCACATTCACAAGCCTACCCTGCGCATCCACCACAGGTAAGTGACGAAACCGCTCATTAGACATCACACGCAACCAATCCACTACTTGATCATCTTCCGAGGCCAACTTCAAATCACTGGTCATAATATCACGTATGAGCGTCACATTTGCATCAAGCCCTTTAGCCAGCAACCGTCGCATAAAATCGCGCTCGGTAACAATCCCCACTGGCTTGTTATCCGCATCAACAATAACACTCGCGCCATAATTCTTCTCAGACATGGCCTTTACGGCCACAATCACTTTTTCATCCGCAGAAAACGTCATCGAAGGTGCTTTAGACTTAAACTCAATACGGTCTTTAATTTTCATCTTGCACCCCACTTTGTGAAAATAATTTCATTATTCATTTACCACAAAGCACGCGTAAAGATAATTAATTAAAGGAAATACGCTATTGCCAGATAAAAATCATTACAGTGAAGTATTCATAAACAAAATCATCGCTCTTGCATGGGCCGATGATGTGTCGTTCGACAAAATAAAACGCGATATGGGATTAAGCGAAAGCGAAGTGATACATATCATGCGCACCCACCTTAAACCGCGCAGCTTCGCCCTCTGGCGAAAGCGCGTGACAGGCCGTAGCACCAAACACGAAAAACGCGCAAAACTGCTGCGTCAGGAAATCGAATAGCCCATGACCACACTCCGCCTCATCCTCGCCGATCAGCTCTCACGCAGCATAGCAACGCTGGATGGGGTCGATAAAAAACACGACATCATCATGCTCTGCGAAGTGAAGGAAGAAGCAACCTACGTCCCCCACCACAAAAAGAAAATCGCGTTTCTGTTTTCGGCCATGCGCCATTTCGCCAAAGAACTCGAAGCCGAAGGTATGCAGGTGCGCTACATCACACTCGATGATCCACACAACACTGGCAGCTTCGATACCGAAGTCACACGCGCCATCAACGAACTAAGCGTAAGACAACTCATCCTCACCGAACCGGGTGAATACCGTGTGCTTGAAAAATTCACTGCATGGAAAGCAACCCTAAATATCCCCGTCGAAATTCGGCGCGACATGCGCTTTCTCTCTACCATCCACGAATTCAGCGCATGGACAGAAGGCAAAAAACAACTGCGCACGGAATTTTTCTATCGCGAGATGCGAAAAAAATATGGCATCCTCATCGAGCCCGATGGTAAGCCCACAGGCGGCGAATGGAATTACGACAAAGAAAACCGCAAACCACCCAAAGCAGGCATGCGCTCCCCA
>JAIXZB010000064.1 GCA_027489915.1 Rickettsiales bacterium
ATGGCTAAGGAAAAGTTTGAACGGACGAAACCGCATTGTAACATTGGGACGATTGGTCACGTGGATCATGGCAAGACGTCGTTGACGGCTGCGATTACGAAGGTGTTGGCGGAGAAGGGTCAGGCGACGTATAAGGCGTATGACTCGATTGATGCGGCACCTGAGGAGAAAGCGCGTGGTATTACCATTTCGACCGCGCACGTTGAATACGAGACCGATAAGCGCCACTATGCGCATGTGGATTGCCCAGGACACGCGGATTATGTGAAGAACATGATCACCGGTGCAGCGCAGATGGATGGCGCTATTCTGGTGGTGTCGGCGGCTGACGGCCCAATGCCACAAACCCGCGAGCATATTCTGCTTGCACGTCAGGTAGGTGTACCTGCGATTGTGGTGTTCTTGAACAAGTGCGACATGGTGGAAGATGCCGAGTTGCTTGAGCTTGTTGAGATGGAAGTGCGTGAGCTCCTTTCGAAATACAACTTCCCAGGCGATACGATTCCTATCATCCACGGTTCGGCACTTGCTGCACTGGATGGCAGCAACCCAACCCTTGGCAAAGAAGCGATTCTGAAGCTGATGGATGCGGTGGATGCATCGATTCCGCAGCCTGAGCGTACGCTGGATCGTCCGTTCCTGATGCCGGTTGAGGACGTGTTCTCGATTTCGGGTCGTGGTACGGTGGTTACAGGCCGCGTGGAGCAAGGTATTGTGAAGGTCGGCGAAGAGATTGAAATCGTGGGTCTGAAAGACACCGTGAAAACCACCTGCACGGGTGTGGAGATGTTCCGCAAACTGCTCGATCAGGGTCAGGCGGGTGATAACGTGGGCATTCTGCTGCGTGGCACCAAGCGTGAAGATGTGGAGCGTGGTCAGGTTCTGGCGAAGCCCGGCAGCATTACGCCGCACACCAAGTTCGAAGCTGAGGCGTACGTACTCACCAAGGACGAAGGTGGCCGTCATACCCCATTCTTCACCAACTACCGCCCACAGTTTTACTTCCGCACGACGGACGTGACGGGCATGGTGCAACTGCCAGAAGGCGTTGAGATGGTGATGCCAGGTGACAACATCAAGATGAGCATCGAGCTGATTGCTCCTATCGCGATGGACCAAGGCTTACGTTTTGCTATCCGTGAAGGTGGCAGAACCGTGGGTGCTGGTGTTGTGGCGAAGGTGATTCAGTAGGGATTGGAGTCTGGGTCTTCGGATTCAGGGTTAAAAAAGAAGGAAAAAGTTATGAGTCAGAAATTTCGTATTCGATTGCAGGCTTATGATCATGCGGTGCTTGATCACTCGGCCAAGGAAATCGTTAACACTGCGAAACGTACTGGTGCGCAAGTGCGTGGTCCTGTGCCACTGCCACGCCGCATTGAGCGTTTTACGGTGAACCGTTCGCCGCACATCGATAAGAAATCGCGTGAGCAATTCGAAATTCGTACGCACAAGCGTTTGATCGACATCGTCGAATCTACGCCGCAGACGATTGATGCGCTTGGCAAGCTCGACCTCGCCGCAGGCGTGGAAGTGGATATTACTGTTTTGAAATCAGCGTAAGGGCTGGAGCGTAGGAGATTAGATTATGCGTACCGGAGTGATCGCACAGAAGCTTGGAATGACCCGCGTGTTTGACGAATTTGGTCAACACATACCGGTGACTGTTTTGCAGCTTGATAATGTGCAAGTGGTGGCTTCTCGCACCAAAGAGAAAAACGGCTATAGTGCTGTGCAGCTTGGATTTGGTAAGGCCAAAGCAAAGCGTGTCGCTAAAGCACAAAAGGCTATGTATGCGAAGGCAAAAATTGAGCCTAAGAAACTGCTGGTTGAATTCCGTGTGGCTGATGATGCTGTGCTGGAAGTAGGCCAGGAAGTGCGCTCGAACCATTATGTGGTGGGCCAGTATGTGGATGTGGCTGCACAATCCAAAGGCAAGGGGTTTGCTGGTGTTATGAAACGCTGGAACTTTGCTGGTTTGGAAGCAACGCACGGTGTATCGGTTTCGCACCGTTCACACGGTTCGACTGGTCAGCGCCAAGATCCAGGTAAAGTATTCAAGGGCAAGAAAATGGCCGGTCACCTTGGTGACAAGCGCATCACGATTCAGAACCTTGAAGTGGTAAAAATTGATGAAGCACGTAATCTCGTGATGGTGAGAGGCGCTGTTCCCGGCGTTGATAACGCACTCGTTGAGATTCGCGATGCTGAAAAACGTGCCCGTCCTGCTGCAGCGCCTTATCCGGCGGTGAAGCTAGAGAAGGCCGCAGCTAAAGTGGAAGCGCCCGCCTCCGATGCGGCTGCAACCGAAGAAGCAGGAGCATAGTCATGAAAGCGAATGTAGTTACACTTGAGAACAAGGCTGCTGGTGAAATCGAATTGAATGATGCGATTTTTGGCGTTGAGCCGCGTGCAGATATTTTGCACCGCGTGGTGGAATACCAGCGTGCGAAGGCACGTGCTGGTACGCACAAAACCAAAACCCGTTCGGAAGTTTCGGGCACTGGCAAAAAGCCGTTCAAGCAAAAAGGTACGGGTAATGCACGTCAGGGAACGCTGCGTGGGCCACACCAAGAAGGCGGTGGACGTGCACATGGCCCAGTAGTGCGCTCGCATGCTGTAAGCTTGAACAAAAAGATTCGTGCGTTGGGTTTGAAAATGGCGCTTTCTTCGAAACAGAAAGAAGGTTCGCTTTTCATTCTGGATGTAAGTGCGCTTAAAGATGCTAAAACCAAAAACATTGCAGCGCGTTTTGAAGCGATGGGTTTAACCAAGCCACTTATCATTGACACGACGGATGCAAACCAAGGGTTTGGTGTGGTGGTGCGTAACGTGAAGAACGTGAACATCCTGCCAACCCAAGGTGCAAACGTGTATGACATTCTGCGTCACAAGCAGCTTGTGATTACCAAGGATGCAGTGAAGCTGCTTGAAGCACGCTTTGCTGAAAAACCAAAAGCAATTAAAGCCAAGGTTGAGAAGAAACCCGCCGCAAAATCGAAGGTTCTGAAGGCTGCTAAGAAAGCAACCGCCAAGAAGCCTGCGAAAGTAAAGGCGTAAGGAGAGAGCCATGACAGCAGCAGCCAAAGAGAAAAAGCCTGCCAAAAAAGCGGCAGCGCCAAAGAAAGAAAAGAAAGCCGTTGAAGGTGTGAAGAAATCAGGAAAGCTGATTGCAGACTCACGTCTATACAGCGTGCTTGAGCGCCCAGTGGTGACGGAGAAATCTTCGGCACTTTCAGAGCACAATAAAGTGGTGTTTCGCGTAAGCGCTACTGCTGACAAGGTCCAGATTAAGGCCGCTGTCGAGCAAATTTTCGGGGTGAAGGTGGTGAAAGTGAACACCATTAACATCGAAGGTAAAACCAAACGCTTCCGTGGTAATCTCGGAAAACGTTCAGACATCCGCAAGGCTGTCGTGACGCTCGCTAAAGGCGAGTCGATCGATCTTGCTGCTGGCGCACGCTAACAGGACTTAGGGGAGACGCCCAATGGCACTGAAACATTATAAACCAAATACACCCGGCCAACGCCAGCTTGTGTTGATTGACCGTGCTGACCTTTACAAAGGTAAGCCCGAGAAAACACTGACTGAGGCGAAGAATAAAACCGGTGGTCGTAACAACATGGGTCGCATTACCTCGTTCCAACGTGGTGGTGGGCACAAGCAGAAATACCGCTTGGTAGATTTCAAGCGTCGTAAATATGATATGGCTGCGACTGTGGAGCGTATTGAATACGATCCAAACCGTTCGTCGTTCATTGCGCTGATTAAATATGCGGATGGTGAGTTGAGCTATATTCTTGCGCCGCAGCGCTTGAAAGCTGGTGATTCGGTGGTTTCAGGCGAGCGCGTGGATATCAAGCCCGGCAACGCAATGCCACTCAAGAACATTCCGATTGGAACGATCATCCACAACATTGAAATGAAGCCCGGCAAAGGTGGCCAAATGGCCCGCGCTGCTGGTGCGTATGTTCAGTTGGTGGGTAAAGATTCGGGCTATGCGCAGCTTAAATTGCGTTCGGGCGAATTGCGTATGGTGCCAGGTACTTGCATGGCGACCATTGGCGCAGTGAGCAACCCAGATCACCAGAACGAAGTGATTGGTAAGGCGGGACGTAACCGTTGGAAGGGCATTAAGCCATGTGTACGCGGTGTGGCGATGAACCCTGTTGATCACCCACATGGTGGTGGTGAAGGTAAAACATCGGGTGGTCGTAACCCTGTTACACCTTGGGGCAAACCAACCAAAGGCAAGAAAACACGCTCGCCGAAGAAAAAGAATAAACTCATCATTCGCACTCGCCATCAGGCGAAGGGCAAACAGAAGTAGGATAAGAGGACATTATGGCACGTTCAGTTTGGAAAGGCCCGTTCGTTGATGGTTATCTGCTTAAGAAGGCAGAAGCTTCACGCGCGAGCACCCGCAACCAAATCATTCAGATATGGTCACGTCGTTCGACCATCCTGCCACAATTTGTGGGCTTGACGTTTGGTGTATATAACGGCAAGAAGCACATCCCCGTGATTGTGACGGAAGAGATGATTGGCCATAAATTCGGCGAGTTCGCTCCTACCCGTGAGTTCAAGGGCCATGGTGGCGACAAAAAAGTCGTGAAGAAATAGGGGCTAGCATATGAGCAAAACACAGCATAAACGTGTTCTTTCGGACACCGAGGCAAAGGTGGAGTTGAAAAACCTCCGCACCAGCCCCATCAAGTTGAATCTGGTGGCGCAGACCATCCGTGGTATGAAAGTGCAAGCGGCGCTGACGCAGCTTCAATTCAGCCGCAAGCGCATTGCGCAGGATGTGAAAAAAGCGCTGCAGTCGGCGATTGCTAACGCAGAAAATAACCACAATCTGAACGTAGATGCGCTTGTGGTGAAAGAAGCGTGGGTGGGCAAGAGCATGGTGCTCAAGCGCTTCCATACACGTGGTCGTGGCAAAGGCGCGCAAGTGCTCAAGCCGTATTCGCATCTTACCATTATCGTTCGTGAAGCAGAGGAAGCATAGTTATGGGTCAGAAGGTTAATCCAATCAGTTTCCGCCTCGGCATTAACAAAACGTGGGATTCACGTTGGTTTGCTGATGGTGCAGATTATGCAGACAGGCTGCACGAAGATTTGCGCATCCGTAAGTACCTCAAGAAAAAAATGGGTGCTGCAGGGATTGCGAAAATCCTTATTGAACGCCCGAACAAAAAAGCGATCATCTCGATTCATACTGCGCGTCCTGGTGTGGTGATTGGTAAAAAAGGTGCGGATATTGAGAAAATCAAAAAAGAGCTTTCCGAGCTGACCAAGGACGAAGTGCAGCTCAATATTGTGGAAGTGCGTAAGCCTGAGCTTGATTCGACGCTTATTGCAGAGTCGATTGCACAGCAGCTTGAGCGCCGTGTGACTTTCCGCCGTGCAATGAAACGTGCCGTGCAATCGTGCATGCGTATGGGTGCTGAAGGCATTCGTATAAACGTGTCGGGACGCCTTGGTGGTGCTGAGATTGCGCGCATGGAATGGTACCGCGAAGGACGGGTGCCACTTCATACCTTGCGTGCGGATGTGGATTATGGTATTGCCAGCGGCCTTACCACGTACGGCATTATTGGCGTAAAAGTGTGGGTATTCAAGGGAGAAATCCTTGAGGATCAAGATGTTAACCGTTCGCAGCCGCAAGGTGTGCCGTTCAGTCAAGCATCGTAGTTGTTTTGGCTTAAGTTGTTGAAAAAGAATAGTAAAAGAGAATTGTTATGATGCAGCCAAAAAAGACCAAGTATCGTAAGGCCCATAAAGGCCGGATACATGGCAATGCTAAAGGTGGTTTTACCATTGATTTCGGCCAGTTTGGCTTGAAGGCAATGGAGCCAGAACGTATTACTGCGCGCCAAATTGAAGCTGCGCGCCGTGCGATTGCACGCCATGTGAAGCGTGTGGGTCGTATGTGGATCCGCGTATTTCCGGATGTGCCTGTGACCAAAAAGCCTGCAGAAGTGCGCATGGGCTCGGGTAAAGGTTCGGTGGAATTGTGGGTGGCACGTGTGAAGCCAGGCCGCATTCTGTTTGAGATTGATGGTGTGCCAGAGCAGCTCGCTCGTGAGGCGTTTGAACGCGCTTCGGCGAAGCTGCCTATCAAGACAAAATTCGTTGCACGTATCGATGCATAAGAGGGTGATATGAAACAAGATGAACTGATGGGCAAAACCCAAGACGAGTTGAAAGAAATGATCGGTTACCTGAGAAAGGAACTGCTCAACCTGCGCTTTCAGAAAGCAAGCGGTGAGCTTTCCAATACCACGCGTTTTGCGCAAGTGCGCAAGAATATCGCGCGGATTCAGACGTTCATGAATTCACCTAAGTCCGTCGCGTAAAGAAGAAGGAAAAAAGACATGCCAAAACGCGTATTACAAGGCACCGTGGTTAGCGATAAATGCGACAAGACTGTAACGGTCAAAGTTGAGCGTAAGATTCGTCACCCGTTGTATAACAAAATTATCCGTCGTAGCAAAAAATATGCGGCGCATGATGAAACCAATAGCTGCAAGCTGGGTGATGTGGTTCGCATCATCGAGTCGAAGCCTATCTCGAAGTCCAAACGTTGGGCTGTATCTGAGAAGGTTTCTGAAGCTGCGAATGTGTAGGGAGTAGCACCATGATACAAATGCAAAGCCGCATGGAAGTGGCAGACAATTCAGGTGCACGTGAAGTAATGTGTATCAAGGTTCTCGGTGGCCGGCGCAGCAATAACGACACGATTGGCGATATTGTTGTGGTATCCATCAAGGATGCGATTCCACGTGGTAAAGTGAAGAAGGGCGATGTGCATCGCGCTGTGATTGTACGTACCCGCTTTGCGGTACTGCGCAATGATGGCTCGGCAATTCGCTTTGATAAGAACGCAGCCGTGCTGATCAACAAGCAAGGTGAGCCTATTGGAACCCGTATTTTCGGCCCAGTAGCACGTGAGCTGCGCGCGAAGAAGTTTATGAAAATCGTGTCACTGGCACCAGAAGTGTTGTAGGGGCGAAAAGAGGAAGTTATGGCAGCGAAAATTAAAAAAGGCGACACAGTGGTAGTGCTTGCTGGCAAGGATAAAGGCAAAAGCGGCGAAGTAATTCGCGTGATGCCAACCGAGTCACGTGTGCTTGTTGCAGGTATTAACCAAGTGAAGCGTCATGAAAAAGCGTCGATGCAATCGGCTGGTGGCATTATCACCAAAGAAGCATCCATGCATCTATCGAACGTAGCGATTGCTGATCCTAAGGATGGTAAGGCAAGCCGCGTTGGTTTTAAAACCCTTAATGATGGCAGCAAAGTTCGTGTTGCCAAGCGCTCCGGTGAGGTCCTCAATGGCTAAGAATGATGAGAAAAAAGCAGCACCTAAAAAACCTGCTGCTGCAAAAAAAGAAGCCGCTCCTAAAAAGGAAATGGCGACTAAAGCTGCTGCTAAAGAAGCGGCGCCAAAGTCGAACAAGCCTGCTGCAGTTGCAGATGGTAGCCATATTGCGACACCACGTGCGCAAGCGATTTACGAAAAAGAAATCCGCGCCAGCCTGCAAAAGCAGTTTGGTTACAAGAACGTGATGGAAGTGCCACGTTTGGTGAAAGTGGTAATCAACATGGGCGTGGGTGAAGCAGTGGCAGATGCCAAGCAAGCGACACAGGCGGCTGAAGAAATGGGTATGATTTCGGGTCAGAAACCAATCATCACCCGTGCGAAGAAAGCAGAAGCAAGCTTCAAAATCCGCGCAGGCTTAGCGGTGGGTTGCAAAGTGACGCTGCGCAAGCAACGTATGTATGAATTCATGGACCGCTTTGTGAATACCGCGATGCCACGCATCCGCGATTTCCGTGGCGTTAACCCTAAAGGATTCGATGGCAGAGGTAACTACAATATGGGTCTGAAAGAGCAGCTCATATTTCCTGAAATCAACTATGATAAAATTTCAATCGTGCGTGGGATGGACATTACGTTTGTGACCACCGCGAAAACGGATGCAGAAGCAAAAGCACTTCTTGAAGGCTTCAGCTTCCCATTCCGTAAGACAGCATAAGGATAGGATAGACCATGGCTAAGACCTGTATGATTGAACGTAATCGCAACCGTGCTGCTTTATCGAAGAAGCACGGCAAGCGTCGCGAAAAACTCAAGGCGGTGGTAATGAACCGCGAGTTGCCAATTGAGGAGCGTTTTGCTGCTCAGTTGAAGCTGGCTGAGCTGCCACGTAACAGCGCCGATGTACGTTATCGCAACCGCTGCGAAGTGACGGGTCGTCCGCGTGCGTTTTACCGTAAATTCAAATTGTGCCGTAACCAACTGCGCGAGCTGGGCTCGTTCGGTTTGATTCCTGGCCTCATTAAAGCTAGCTGGTAGGAGATTCATTATGGCAATCAATGATCGCGTAGCTGATATGATTACTCGCATTCGCAATGCTTCGGCAGCGCGTTTGCAAGTGGTGACCTGCCCTCATGCAAACCTGCTTGCAGATATCTGCGCAGTGCTTGAGCGTGAAGGGTATATCCGTGGTTTCAAGGTAATTGAAGATGGCAACAAGCGTGACCTGCAAATCGAGGTGAAATACCACGAAGGTGCGCCTGTCATTAAGGACATCAAGCGTATCTCGAAGTCGGGTCAGCGCAAATATTCGGCAATCAAAGCATTGCCAAAACAAAATAACGGGCTTGGTATTTCCATCCTCTCCACATCGAAGGGCGTGATGAGCGACTTCGAAGCGCGTCAGGCGCATGTGGGTGGCGAAGTGCTCTGCTCGGTATTCTAAGAACAAAGGGGATAAGAACATGTCACGTCTTGGCAAATTACCAGTACCATTCACGGATAAGGTGACCGTTGCACTCAGCAGTGATCATATCACCGTGAAGGGCCCAAAAGGTGAGCTGAAAACATTGATTACGGGTGATGTGAACGTCACCGTGAATGATGGCAATGTGTGGGTGAAGCCTGCCAATGATAGCAAGCGTTCGCGCGCTATGTGGGGCACGGTGCGTTCCAACGTGAACAACCTTGTAAAGGGTGTGACGGTTGGATTTACCAAGGTGCTTGAGATTAACGGCGTGGGTTACCGCGCAGCGATTGTAAAAGATGTGCTGACGCTGACGCTTGGTTACAGCCACGAGATTAAATACATGGTGCCTGCGGGCATTACGATTACGGTGGATAAGCAAACCGTGGTGACCATCACCGGTGCAGATAAGCAGCGCGTGGGTCAGGTTGCGGCTGAAATCCGTGTGCTACGTGGTCCTGAGCCTTACAAAGGTAAAGGTGTTAAATATTCCGATGAGAAGATTCGTCGGAAAGAAGGTAAGAAGAAATAGGTTAGGTAGTTTATGGCAATTGATACATTTGAACGCCGCAAGCAGCGTACACGCACTCAGATCCGTAAAAAAGCGGGTGGTCGCGTGCGTCTTTCGGTGCACCGTTCGGGCAAGCATATCTATGCACAGCTCATTGATGATAAGCAGGGCAAGACCTTAGCTTCGGCATCGACGCTGGATAAAGATGTGCGCGGTGGCATCAAGAATACTGCATCGATGGATGCAGCGAAAGCGGTTGGCGAGGCAATTGCCAAACGTGCTAAGGATGCCAAGGTCGCACAGGTGGTGTTTGATCGTGGTGGCTATATTTTTCACGGCCGTGTGAAAGCGCTTGCAGAAGCAGCGCGCGCAGCTGGTCTTTCATTCTAAGGATTCAAGGAACGTATCATGGCGCAAGAACAAGTAGCAGGTGAACAACAAGGTCGCGGTCGCAATAACAACGATCGTGGTGGCCGCGATAACCGTGGTGGACGCGACAATCGTGGTCGCGACAACCGTAAGGGCGGCGAAAACGGCGAGCCAGCATCGGATCTGATTGATCGTTTGGTATCGATTAACCGCGTTGCTAAGGTAGTAAAAGGTGGTCGTCGTTTTGGATTTGCTGCGCTTGTGGTTGTAGGTGATGGTAAAGGCAAAGTGGGCTATGGCACTGGTAAAGCCAAAGAAGTGCAGGATGCGGTGCGTAAAGCAACGGACGATGCGAAAAAATCGATGGTGCGTATTCCACTGCGCGAAAGCCGCACATTGCATCATGACATTCGTGGCCATTTTGGTGCAGGTCGTATTACGATGCGTTCGGCTCCTGCGGGTACGGGTATCATTGCAGGTGGTCCAATGCGTGCGATTTTTGAAGCGCTGGGCGTGCATGATGTGGTCGCGAAATCGACTGGCACCAGCAACCCACATAACATGGTGAAAGCAACCTTTGATGCGCTGACCTCGATGACTTCACCACGCCTTGTTGCGACACGTCGCGGCAAAAAAGTGGGCGAGATTGTGGAGCGTCGTGAATCGGGCAGCAAGGCTGCAGGTGCGGCTGAAGCGGCTGAGTAATTATTGGTATTTAAGGAAATAGATTATGGCAACGGTTGCAATGAAAACAGAAGTGAAAAAGCCTGCGGCTGCAAAAAAACCTGCGGCTTCGAAAGCAGTGAAAGCTGCACCTAAGGGCGCAACGGTTACGGTGAAGCAGATTGGCAGCCCGATTGGCCGCCGTGCCTATCAGGAGCAGACGTTGATTGGTTTGGGCCTGAACAAAATGAACCGTGTGAAAACGCTGGAAGACACTGCGTGTGTTCGCGGCATGATTGCTGCAGTGGCGCATTTGGTTGAAGTGGTGGAAGAGAAAAAATAATGGCCATTACGGCCTGTTGAATAAAGGGTAAGAACATGGAACTTAATCAGATCAGTGATAATGCAGGGGCACGCAAAGGGCGCATGCGCGTGGGCCGTGGTATTGGTTCGGGCAAAGGTAAAACCTGCGGTCGTGGATACAAGGGTCAGACCTCGCGTTCGGGGGTTGCTATTAAGGGTTGTGAAGGCGGTCAAATGCCGATTCACCGCCGCTTGCCTAAGCGTGGCTTTAATAATGTGAGCCGCAATGACTTTGATGTGCTTTCACTTCGTGATTTGCAGATTCTGGTGGATAACGGCACCTTCAA
>JAIXZB010000065.1 GCA_027489915.1 Rickettsiales bacterium
AATACGCTGAGTAATGGAGATTTTGATTTCATGAGTTTTATCATACCCACTCCTGATGACAAATCGATGACAACGTTGTTTGAGCCGAGTGATACATTAACGCATGCAATGCAACGGCAGCATTTTGGGACGTTTATTGCCAAGGCATTCGCAACGGTGAACCCCGGCATTGAGTATTCGCACAACTGGCATGTGGATGTGATTGCAGAGTATTTGGAAGCATGCAGGCGCGGTGATGTGCGCAGGCTTATCATTAACATGCCGCCGCGTTATTTGAAGTCGTTGATTGTGAATGTGGCGTGGAGTGCGTATTTGCTTGGGCATAACCCGAGGACGCGGATTATTTCGGCAAGCTATGCGCAGGCGCTGAGTGTGAAGCATGCGCTTGATACGCGGTTGGTGTTGCAATCGGAGTGGTATCAGCAATTATTCCCTTCGTTTTCCATAGCGCGGGATCAGAATGAAAAAGAGAAGATTGTGACTGGCTTGCGCGGGCACCGTATGGCGGTTTCGGTGGGCAGTGCGGTGACGGGTGAGGGTGGAGATTTTTTGATTGTAGATGACCCGATGAACCCGCAGCAGGCAATGCATCAGCCGACACGGGAGATGGTGAAGCAGTGGTTTGATCACACGCTATCGACGAGGCTTAATGATAAGAAAAAAGGTGTGATTGTGGTGGTGATGCAGCGACTGCATGCAGAGGATTTGAGTGCCTATTTGACGGGGCGTGGTGGGTTTGAATTGCTTTCACTGCCAGCGATTGCTTTAGCGGATGAGATGATTTTGGGAAGTGTGATGTGCAAAAAAGGTGAGCCATTGCATGCGGCGCGAGAGAATGTGCAGATGCTGGAGGATATGCGACGGGACATGGGCAGTTATGGGTTTCAGGCACAATACCAGCAGACGCCGATTTCTGAGGCGCATGGGATGATACGCCTCGTATGGTTTTCACGCTTTACACTGGGTGCGCGTGATGCTGAGTGAGGGAGATATTACGCAAAGCTGGGATACGGCGATTAAGGCAGCTCAGCACAATGATGCTTCGGTGTGTTTGACGTTTCATTTTACCTGTGGAGTGCATCAACTGATTGATGCACAGGTGATGCGGCTTGAATATCCTGAACTTAAGCGGGCATTGATTGGGCTTGCTGCGCGATTTAGTCCACGGGCGATTTTGATTGAGGATAAGGCAAGCGGGCAAAGTATTGCGCAGGATATGCGCAGGGAAGGGCAGTTGCCAATTATTACGTTACAGCCCAAGGGTGATAAGCTGGTGCGTGTAGCGCGCATTACGCCAATGATTGAAGCGGGGCTGGTGGCATTACCGCTTTATGCGCCGTGGCTTGCCGCGTTTGAAGCCGAGATAACGGCGTTTCCTGGTGGTGCGCATGATGATCAGGTGGATGCGCTGAGCCAGTATTTGGGTTGGGTGAGGGATAGCGGGATGCAGATACCCACATTACGGCGATTGTAACATAAGATTCACGCAAAAATGGATGTGTGTTGGCATAATGAGATTGATTATGAACACAGATGTTGCACACAAACATAACGAGCAACTGCATCAGCAAGAGCTGGAAAAACGTGTGCCTAAAACGGGCGTGTTTAATGAAGTCATGATTCCTGCGGTTTCAGCTACGGCATTTGGTATGCTTGGGTTTTGGGTGGGGAAGGTGCTTGGTAGAT
Organism: Rickettsiales bacterium; assembly: GCA_027489915.1. Taxonomy (GTDB): domain Bacteria; phylum Pseudomonadota; class Alphaproteobacteria; order Rickettsiales; family UBA3002; genus JAIXZB01. The sequence continues at coordinate 1,687 of JAIXZB010000065.1, forward strand.
TTGGTGATGATACACGTGATATGAAGCAGGTTGGGCGCTTTGAAACGGGATTTAAGTTTATTGGGGCTGCGAGTTTTGGTTTGATGGCGGCAGCTGTGGCGATTCGGCAAACGCGTGAATCGAAGCAACAGGCTGTAGAGCTTGCAAAAAAAACACTAGAGCTTGAGCAGCATAATGCCGCATTGGCTTCCGTTGCGACTAAGCCTGTAGGCACGCTGGTGGGTGAGTTTGATACTCCCGTTTCTGTAGTGACTGCAACCGAAGTTGGCGCGCGAGAGCGTATTGGAACAGTTGTTGCGCCTGTAGAATTGGCACGCGAGTAATTTTTTTATGTCACCCCCTTCCGGGTGATGTTTTTGTGCAGTAGAAGTTAAATATAGCATGAAGTTAAACCTTCGATGCGCGCAGGCTCCTTAGGAGCGCAGATTCATTCCTTTATAAAAGTGATTTATTATGCAACGTACCCTTTCATCGGTGGCGCGCTTTTTTGCGCGTCGTTCGCACAAATCGACGTCGCTTCCCAGCTATTCAAACAGTTTTATGGTGCCTGCGGGGCAGCCTGTGTGGATGCGCCGTGATTATGGGCGTTTTGCTGAGGAAGGATATCGCCGAAATGTGATTGCCTATCGTTCGATTGCAATGATTTCTACTGCGGCAGCAAGTGTTCCGTTTCGTTTATTTTCTTTGACAGGCACAATATCAAAGGAAATTATTCAGCATCCTTTGTTATCGCTGCTCAAGCAGCCTACGGGGTGGCAACCTGGGGTGGCGTTGTTTGAAGCACTGCATAGTAGCCGCCTGCTTTCGGGTAATGTATACCTTCATGCGGTGGGGCCTGTGGGAGAGGCGCCTAGAGAGCTGCATATGTTGCGGCCAGATAGAGTGACGATTATTGCTGGGAAGCATGCATTGCCGCAGGCGTATCGTTACCAGATTGGGCAGGATGCGTGGGATATTCCAGTGGATCCGATTACGGGGGCATCGCGGGTGCTGCATCTGAAATTATTTCATCCAATGGATGATTGGTATGTGCTTTCGCCAGTGGAGGCTGCAGCCTACAGTATTGATCAGCATAATCAGGCGAGTGCGTGGAACCAATCGCTGTTGCAGCATGGGGCGCGGCCTTCAGGGGCGCTGATTGTGAAGGCAGGCGAAGGTCAAACAGGAACGCTTACGGATGAGCAGTATTGGCGCGTGAAGCGGCAGATGGAAGAAGAATTCAGTGGTTCTGGCAATGCTGGGCGGCCTTTGCTGCTTGAGGGGGGGCTTGAGTGGAAAGAAATGTCGATGTCGCCCAAGGATATGGATTTTATCAGCAGCAAGCATGCAAGTGCGCGTGAGATTGCGCTGGCGTTTGGGGTGCCGCCGCAGTTGCTTGGTATTCCTGGTGATAATACCTATGCGAATTTGGCGGAGGCGCGGCTGGCATTGTGGGAGCAGACGATTATGCCTGCTTTGCAGCATGTGGCAGATGCGCTGAATCATTGGTTGGTGCCGATGTTTGGATCGGGGCTTGAGCTGCGCTATGATGCGGAGGCGATTCCTGCGATTTCGGCGAAGCGCGATGCGATGTGGGATCGTGTTTCGAAAGCAGATTTTTTGAGTGAAGAAGAAAAACGTAAGTTGCTTGGACTATCGCAAGTGACCGCATCGGGTGGGGTATAATATGAAGACGGTTTCACGGCATTTGCGAGAGCGTAAATCGATGGATTACACGCTGGCGCTGAAATCTATTGACGAAAAAGGAGTGTTTGCTGGTTACGCGAGTGTGTTTCATGTGGTTGATTCGCAGCGTGATGAAGTTGTGCCTGGTGCGTTTTTAGACACGCTCAGGGTGCGTGATACGCCTGTGAAGCTATTGTGGCAGCATAGGTTGGATGAGCCGATTGGTGTTATTACAGCGTTGTTTGAGGATGCGCGTGGGCTTTACATTGAAGGCCAGCTTCTGCTTGACGTTGCGCAGGCGCGGGAGGCTTACAGTTTGCTGAAAGCGGGAGCGGTGAGTGGGCTTAGTATTGGATATACACCGCGTCGTTATAAGATGGACCCGGATTCGGGGGTACGTAAATTGCTGGCGATTGATTTGGTGGAAGTCAGCTTAGTAACCCTGCCAGCCAATGCACGTGCGCAGGTGACGGTGGTGAAGGATGCGCAGGAACGATTGGAGCCAATACAGGCATTACGCGCAGCAGAAGTGCTGGAGCGTGCTATTCGTATTTTGCAGAATTAAGCGTCGCTTTGAGGGCGTGTGCGTAGACGTGAGATGTTCATTTGTTCGATGCTTACTACGGTACTATTCGCATGCGATGGTACTGATTTTGGAGAAGACACCACGTTATCCAAAACGGTTTCGCGCAGATAGAAAGCGTTGGTGGCCATCGAGGCGTGGCGGCGTGATTCCCTCAAATGCTCTTCGCTTACGCGAATGATGTCTTCGAATATATGTACCAATTCGCGTGTGGTTTTGAGCTGAACACGCGCATCCATACAGATGTGAAGTGCGCTTGCGATGATGGCGTTCGACCACTGCGTATCTGCGGTGGTTATGGGGGCGCTATGAATATTGAAGTAGGCGCGGCCAACAAGCTCACAGATGTGGGATTTAAATTCGGTGTTTTGTACGGATAATAATACCCGAAGGGGCCTGTCAGACGAGAATGCAAATGGAGTCATAGAACCTGCCAGCATCTAGTGTTTTTATTGCGACTTCGCCGCAACCCGTTTTTTGCGATGTCTTAAGTTATTCATTATTTTGAATAGTTAGTACATCACAAAATTATTACCATGTGCCAAATGTTAATACAAGTTAAAATTTTATCTAATTTGGTTAATTAGTTATTAATTTATTTGGCGCGTGGAGTGTTTTCATTCAACCAAAAGGATTTACTATGAGTTTACAAGAAATAACGGAACGTGTGCATTCGCTCGGCAATGCATGGGAGCATTTTAAGAGCGTGAATGATGCGCGCTTGAGCGAGGTGGAGCGCAAGGGGTATGCAGACCCGCTTTATAACGAGCATCTGGGGCGTATCAATGAATCGCTGGATCAGCATAAGCGCCGTATTGATATGATTGAAACGGCCAATGCACGCCCCGAGCGCGATGCGGTGGCGCAGCGTTTGGGTAATTATGATGTGAGTGAATACCGTTCGGCATTTCGTAATTATTTGCGCAAAGGTATGGATGCAGGGCTTGAGAAAATGCAGCTTAAGGCACTTTCGGTGGGAACGGACACGGAGGGTGGCTTTTTGGTGCCTAATCAGATGTCTGAGTTGCTAACGCAGATTGTTTTTGAAAGCTCGCCCATGCGTAAGCTTGCGACAATTGAAACTATTTCGAGCGATACGCTGGATTTGATTGATGATACGGGCGAGATGACGGCAGAATGGGCGACTGAGACAGCGGCACGTAATGAAACGAACAACCCACTGTTTGGCCGCACCCAGATTGAAACCTTTGAAATGCACGCGCAGCCTAAAGCTACGCAGAAGTTGATTGATGATGCTTCGATTGACATTGAATCGTGGATTGCACGCAAGG
>JAIXZB010000004.1 GCA_027489915.1 Rickettsiales bacterium
GAAGTTAGCGGGCTCGCCGCCATACAGCTTGATGATATCCATGGTGGCCATAGCTAACCCTGCGCCATTCACCATGCACCCGATATTGCCATCCATTTTAACGTAAGAAAGACCAAATTTCGCGGCTTGTAACTCGAGTGGATCTTCTTCATCTTCATCGCGCATTTCAGCAATTTCGCGCTGACGGAACAGGGCGTTATCATCGAAATTGATTTTTGCATCGAGTGCGATGAGTTTTTTCTGTTTGGTGATAACGAGCGGATTGATTTCAATCTGCGAAGAGTCTGTGGCTAAAAACGCACTATAGACGCTTTCGACCAACTTGGCGAAATCGGCATGAAGCTCGGCTGGAATTTGCATACCAAACGCAAGCTTGCGTGCGTGGTATGCTTGAAACCCTGCTGCGGGATCTACGGGAACCGTGATGATTTTCTCAGGCGTTTTATGCGCCACTTCCTCGATATCGACACCGCCTTCTTTGCTACCCATGAAGGTAATCGAGCTGGTAGCGCGATCTAGCACTGCAGATAAATACAGCTCCTCGCCAATGTCGGAACCTTCTTCGATATACACGCGCTTCACTTCTTTACCTTCTGGCCCTGTCTGGTGCGTGACCAGAATCATGCCCAGCATTTCTTTGGTCAGGCGCTTCACTTCATCGAGCGATTTAGCAAGCTTCACGCCACCCGCTTTGCCGCGGCCACCTGCGTGAATCTGTGCTTTCACCACCCAAAGCGGGCCGCCGAGCGATTGTGCTACCGCTTCTGCTTCCGCAGGCGTGTAGGCAACGCCGCCTCTTGGCACCACAACGCCGTATTTTGCCAGTACCGATTTAGCCTGATACTCATGAATATTCATTTTATTCTCCTAGGTGACATGCAGATAATGCTTGAGATGCGTCATACACCCGCGCGCCGTATCTGCAATGGATTTTTACGCGGCTTTTTTATCGAACGAAATCGCAGCACATAACTCACGCACTGCTGCTACGGATTTTTCGAACTGGGCTTTTTGCTCTTCTGGAAGCGCAATTTCTACAATCTGCTCCACCCCACCTGCACCAATAATGCATGGTACGCCGACATACATATCCTTCACGCCATACTGGCCGGTAAGGTGCGCGGCGCACGGCAGAAGCTGCTTGCGGTCGTTAAGATACGCCGATGCCATTTCGATTGCGGCAGCAGCAGGTGCATAAAACGCTGAACCTGTTTTGAGCAGCCCCACGATTTCGGCACCGCCATCACGTGTACGCTGCACAATCGCATCGATTTTAGCCTGCGTAGATTTGCCCATTTTCAACAAATCGGGCACGGGAACGCCTGCCACGGTAGAATAATGCACGACGGGCACCATGGTGTCGCCATGTCCACCCAGCACGAAGGTGGTAACATCTTTTTTCGATGCACCAAACTCTTCGGCAATGAAATGCGAGAAGCGCGCTGAATCCAGCACACCTGCCATACCCACCACTTTATGCGCTGGTAAACCTGACACTTTCTGCATCACCCACACCATCGCATCGAGCGGGTTGGTGATGACGATAACAAACGCGTTAGGTGCGTGCTGCTTGATATTTTCGCCCACGGTTTTGACAATGCTGGTGTTGATTGCCAGCAAATCATCGCGGCTCATGCCGGGTTTGCGGGGCACACCTGCGGTGACAATCACTACATCCGCGCCTTTAATATCGGCGTAATCATTGGTGCCCTTGAGGCTCGCATCCACACGCTCAATGGCGCAAGATTGCGAAATATCGAGTGCTTTGCCCTGCGGTAAGCCTTCGGTGATATCGAACAGCACCACATCGCCAAGCTCCTTGAGTGCCGCCAGATGTGCTAGCGTTCCACCAATCATCCCTGCGCCGATGAGCGCGATTTTCTTACGTTGAGCCATGATTTTCTCCGTTATGTGCAAGTATTAATAATTGAGCCAGAATCTAGCATCGCGGGTTTGAAAGGCAAGCCTTCGGTGCGTTCTGCTGGGACTTGCGAGTTATACACCCACTTTCTTCACAAAAGATTAACATTTTTGCACCATTTTACAGATAAGAACGCTTCCAATAATTTTTTAGGAAAATCTTTATGTATAAAGTAGACGAACTTCATGGACAGCGCTCTTCATCTGCCGCCTTTCCCTCAGAAGCAAAAGAAAATGGTAGAATTGTCTATGACATTTCTTCATTAGAACTCAGCCACAGGGAAGCTGAAGTTTTTAATGTAATACTGGGGAAAAATCAGCCCGATGCATTTATTACGCAACAACAACTTATTACAAAAAACGCTGCACCACCTGCATGTATTGATACGTTGTTACACGTAAAACCTTACGTTCCTCTCTTATACCCCTTAATCTCCGCACCAAGCAAAATAGAAGCAAATCCTTTTGGTGTTGCCTTCACGGAATATACTCTGCCGCGTAGTACCATTGCTTTAAATGATACCGCCCTTACATCGCAGCTTAAATCCCTCTCTTCACTGCGTATTAAAAGTAATGAAAAAAATACGGGTTATATGAATGATATAGGGATGCCATCATCGCATAACGGAATGGATCTGCCAGGGCTTCAAGTACGTGCACATGCAGATGACACGTCTGTGCATATACGTATTCAGGGGAAACATGAAACCTTCCCAATCGCTGCTATATCCGATGCAGTGAATGTATCTGAACAACGCAGCTTGACGCGGTAAATTACGAATTCATCCGCTCGAAAAACTCATCGTTCGACTTGGTTTCTTTCATCTTATCGAGCAGGAATTCCATCGCATCCATGGTTCCCATAGGGTTAAGGATCTTGCGTAGCATCCAGATTTTCGCAAGCTCGCCCTTTTCATACAACAAATCTTCCTTGCGGGTGCCAGATTTGGTGATGTCCATGGCAGGGAATATACGCTTATCGGCAAGTTTGCGGTCGAGAATAATCTCGGAGTTACCTGTTCCTTTGAATTCCTCGAAGATAACCTCATCCATACGCGAGCCTGTTTCAATCAGCGCGGTGGAAATGATGGTAAGTGATCCACCAAATTCGATATTACGAGCGGCACCGAAGAAACGCTTAGGACGCTGCAATGCATTTGCATCCACACCACCTGTAAGCACTTTACCTGATGAGGGAACCACAGTGTTGTAAGCACGTGCTAAGCGGGTAATCGAATCGAGCAAAATGATAACATCTTTTTTGCACTCAACGAGGCGCTTGGCTTTTTCAATCACCATTTCAGCAAGCTGTACATGGCGTGTCGCTGGCTCATCAAAGGTGGAGGACACCACTTCACCCTTCACGCTACGCGCCATATCGGTGACTTCCTCAGGGCGCTCATCAACGAGCAGCACAATGAGGTAACATTCAGGATGGTTAGCGGTGATGGAATGGGCAATATTTTGCAACAGCACGGTTTTACCTGTGCGTGGCGGTGCAACAATCAGCGTACGTTGGCCTTTACCCTGCGGCGATACGAGATCAATCACGCGCTTAGATAAATCATCTTTACGGGTCGGGTCTAAAAATTCGAGCTTCAACCGCTCTTCAGGATAGAGCGGTGTAAGTGTATCAAACGCCGTGCGGTGGCGCGATTTCTCGGGATCTTCAAAGTTAATTTTGGTGATTTCGGTGAGGGCAAAATAACGCTCCTGATCTTTAGGGGAACGTACCATGCCAGCAACAGTATCGCCCGTACGCAGGCCAAAACGCTTTACTTGCGCAGGTGAGACATACACATCATCGGGGCCAGCCAAATAATTGGATTCAGGTGAGCGTAAAAATCCAAACCCATCTTGCAATACTTCAATAACACCTTCACCAGTAATTTCTTCACCCTGATCGGCCATGGCTTTACTGATGGCAAAGGTCATTTCCTGCTTGCGCATGGAGCTGGCATTTTCGATGCCGTATTGTTCTGTTAGCGCCAATAATTCATTGGCGTTCTTTTTCTTTAAGTCCTGCAGTTTCATGAATGCACCTTGGCGCTGTTTTTATATGAGTGGTAATGATTAGGTAAGTGATAGAAAAAAGGGGAAAGCGGAGCGTTGAAAGAAGTGCGTTTGCACGCATATGCTGCCGACTGATGATGAGAAAATAAGCGAATCCGCCCTTTACGTCAAGCGAAAAGTTAAATTCCTATTAAATTAGAAGGGTTTCAAGACCACGAGCAGCACAATTCCTAGGAAAACTGCAGTTGGCGCTTCGTTTGCCCAACGAAAATAACGGCCAGATTTGGTATTTTCATCGCGCTCAAACCTTTTTCTTTGTGCGGAAAACATGCCATGCAGACCAGAAAGAATCAGCACCAGCACAAATTTAGCATGCATCCACCCGCCTGTGCCAGGACCACCTGCCCCCGTAATAATCACAAGCCAGATACCAAAAGTCCATGTCGCAATCATAGCAGGATTCATGATGTAGCGGAGTAATTTTTTCTCCATCACCTTTAACGTTTCTGAAAGCTCAGACCCTTTAGTAGCACCCGCATGATAAACAAACAAACGCGGCAAATAAAACATCCCAGCCATCCAGCAGGTGAAGCTGATGATATGCAGTGCTTTGATGACTAGATACAAACTCATAAAAACTTACTTATAGCTTCTGATTGCATTACACAAGGCTTCTACGTTTTCCATTTTTGTCTCAGGTGTAAAGCCATGACCAAGATTGAAAATAAAAGGATACCCGCGCATCACGTCCAATATAAGCGCCGCTTCTTTCAGCATCACATCC
>JAIXZB010000114.1 GCA_027489915.1 Rickettsiales bacterium
AGAAGGTGTATGCGATGCATGTGGCAGCACCGAATTCAAACGCCGCGCTGATGACAATGCCAGCACGGTTGCAAAGCGTTTGGATGCATATCATGCGCAAACGGCGCCGCTGCTTCCTTATTATTCTAAGGCAGGTAAGCTCAAGAGTGTGGATGGCATGGCGCCGATAGAAGTGGTTACCCTGATGCTCGGAGATATGCTGAGCGCAGCGTGAAATGGCGCACGGCGTTGTCAGCTTACGTTGCTTGCTCGGTTATGTAGCGCTGCTACATGCCATCTTTGTGCTACGCGCTTCCTAGCCCTGTATCCATTTTGATGCCGTTTGTTTTTTACGTTGTGTAAGATTATTCAGTAAAATTAACGCGTTTCGCGCCACATTTCGGCTACGGCTTGCATTACTTTTTGGGGGTCTTGGCCATCGAAATAGAGGCTTAGTTTGCCATCGTCGGTGCAGTTGCCGTGGGATACGGTGAGGCCGCGTTCGGCGAAGGTGGTGCAGAGGTCGTTATAGAGCGATTCATCGCTGGTGTTTGTGGGGATTTTGATGTCGACGCTTGGAACAACGTGGGTAGCGTAAGCAAAGTTTGCGCCTTTGAGGGATGAGAGCTGGATCATGGAAATCTCCTATGCGGGTGGTTGCGTATTAGGAGTGTAGCGTGGCTTGGTTAACAAAGTGCTAATGCTGCAGCATATTTTACCGCTCTGGGCTGGTGTTTGGTTTCGGCTGTATGGCGGGGGTGGCGGAGGGAGATGATGGTTCATTTGCGACATCGGCTGAGGCCATGCGTGTGGCTGTTTCTGGAATGGGCAGGGATGCAATGCGGGTGATGCTATTGCTATCGCGCCCGCCTGTTTCACCATTAAGGTAGGCGCGTTGCTCGGTATGCAGCAAGGGCGAGGCTAGGGTGCCGCGCAGGGTGGCCATTTCTTCGGGGGCGAGGGGTGGTTTGCCTATTACTTGACGGGCAATGGATTCGCGTCCGATATCGGGAAAGGCGGATGATTCATTTATGGCGCTGGCAGTAGTCGCATCCATGCGGATGTTGCCATGGCGCATCCCGTAATGTTCGGGGCTGCGTGGGTTGAGGATGCCAGGAATCAGGCTTGATTCTGCGGCTTCTGTGCGCTTTTCTAAGGCGGTTAGGGCGCTTTCGACTTGCCGTTGTTGGGTGGGGTTTAGCCCGCTATATACTTCGCTGCCTATGGATCTGTGTATGGCAGCTTGAATAGGTGAGCGTTGATTTTCTGACATGGGCGTTCCTTTGGCAGTTACCCTATGATAGCGCTAAATAATTACGATTTGGTTACAATGTGACGTTTGCGACACAAATAGCCGTTGACATGCAAAGGTCTTTGCGTATGATTCGCCCTCTTTTGAGGGGCACACCTTCAAATTGCTTAGTGAAAATCGCGGAAACCCTAGTGTTTAGGGCCGTATAACTTAACTTGTTAGGAGTGTAGCATGGCTCGTATTGCCGGCGTCAATATTCCCACAGGTAAGCGCGTTGTAATTGCGCTCACCTATATCCACGGCATCGGAAATGCCATTGCAGAAGAAATCTGCTCGAAAGCAGAGCTTGCGCTTGACCGTCGTGTCAACCAGCTCTCTGAGCATGAAGTCATCAAATTACGCGAAATTATCGACCGTGATTACTCGGTAGAAGGCGATCTGCGCCGCGAAGTGTCCATGAACGTGAAGCGTTTGATGGATCTTGGTTGCTATCGTGGCCTGCGTCATCGCAAGAAATTGCCGGTGCGTGGTCAGCGTACGCATACGAATGCGCGCACCCGCAAGGGTAAGGCCATCGCGATTGCGGGCAAGAAAATGGTGACGAAATAATTAGCTGGCTCTAGGAGAGTAACATGGCAAAAGCACAAGCAGCCGCAGCAGTGGTGAAGAAGAAAGAGCGCAAAAACGTGCCAGTTGGCATTGCGTTCGTGAATGCAAGTTTTAACAATACCATCGTGACGATTACCGACCAGTTCGGTAATACGATTGCATGGTCATCGGCAGGTTCGCACGGCTTCAAGGGCTCGCGCAAATCGACGCCGTTTGCGGCGCAGATGACTGCAGAAGCTGCAGGCAAAAAAGCCGTTGAGCATGGTATGAAAACGGTTGAGATTCGCGTGAAGGGCCCTGGTTCAGGTCGTGAATCGGCGCTGCGTGCGCTTTCGGCTGCGGGTTTGGGTGTGACATCGATTAAAGACATCACGCCTGTGCCGCACAATGGCTGCCGTCCACCAAAACGCCGCCGCGTGTGATTGATTTTTTCCGTTATGTTCGCGCATCTCGCGGGCATTTCGGAAGTCCTCACCACACAATGTGAGGATGACGTAATGAAAAGGATAACTGGAGAAAAATATGGCTAGTGCATCGTTACTGAATAAGAACTGGAAAGACCTGATTAAGCCTGCGAAATTGGATATCAAGCCTGTTTCGAGTGATAATAAGCGCGCAACCGTGGTTGCTGAACCGCTAGAGCGTGGATTTGGTATTACGCTGGGTGTGGCGCTGCGCCGCATTCTGCTTTCCAGCCTGCAAGGTGCGGCTGTAACAAGCGTGAAAATTGACGGTGTGTTGCATGAGTTCTCATCGATTCCTGGTGTGCGCGAAGATGTAACGAATATTGTGCTCAACATCAAAGATTTGAAACTGCGCGCACACAGCCCAGATAAAAAGCGCATGATTCTGAAATCGAACGAAGCGGGTGAAGTCACTGCGGGTATGATTCAGACCGATTCGGATATTGAAGTGCTGAACAAAGACCTTGTGATTTGTACCCTCGATAAAGGTGCAAGTGTACATATGGAATTGACGGTGGAAGTGGGTAAAGGGTATGTGCCTGCAAGTCAGAACCGCCCAGCGGATGCGCCTATTGGTCTGATTCCTGTGGATGCACTGTTCTCGCCAGTTGAGAAAGTATCGTATAAAGTGGAAAACGCACGCGTTGGAAACCGTACTGATTACGATAAACTCACGCTTGAACTTGAAACCGATGGTTCCGTTGCGCCTGACGATGCGGTGGCACTGGCTGCGCGCATTCTGCAAGATCAACTGCAGCTCTTCATTAACTTTGAAGATGTGGCAGAAGTGAAAGAGCGCAGTGCTGAGGAAGAACTTAAATTCTCGCCATTCCTACTTAAGAAAGTGGATGAGCTTGAGTTGTCGGTGCGTTCGGCAAACTGCCTGAAGAACGATAACATTGTGTATATCGGTGATTTGGTGCAGAAATCGGAGAGCGAAATGCTCAAGACCCCGAACTTTGGCCGCAAGTCGCTGAACGAAATTAAAGAAGTGTTGACCAATATGGGCCTGCGCTTTGGTATGGAAGTGGCTAGCTGGCCGCCAGAGAATATCGAAGAGCTTGCTCGTAAATTCGAGGACCCATACTAGATTTTAATTTCTGCGGGCGACTGCGTTGTCGCATCCTTTGTTTTCTATCCTCACGTAGCGATGCTACGCTGCGGTATAAAACAAAGGCAGGTGCTCCTAGCATTCGTCCCGCATAAATCAAAATCGCTGAAGAACGATGAAAGAAACTAAGGAGAGAAGTCATGAGACATCAGGTCGCAGGACGTAAATTAAACCGCACCACTTCGCATCGCCGCGCGATGTTTGCGAATATGGCATGTGCGCTTATCAAGCATGAGCAGATTTTCACCACGTTGCCGAAGGCGAAAGACCTTCGTCCGCTTGTGGAGAAGCTGATTACGGTTGGCAAAAAGGGTGACCTGAATGCGCGTCGTAAATTGATTGCAGAGTTACGCGATCAGGGCATGGCGGCAAAAGTGCTGGATGTGTTGGCCAAGCGTTACGAAGCACGCAAGGGTGGCTATCTGCGTATCATGAAAGCGGGCTTCCGCTATGGTGATTCGGCGCCAATGGCGATTATCGAATTCATCGACCGTGACGAGAGTGCACGTGGTCAGGATTCGGGCCCTGTGCAAGAAGTTACAGGCGAGGAAGTCGCCGCGTAGTTTTTGTGTTGTGCGTTAGTACAAAGAATAAAAAGAGCCAGCGAAAGCTGGCTCTTTTGTTTTGTGGGAAATGCAGTATCGTGGCGTGATGATTAAAATAAATACACAACCTACCTTATTTGCTGCGGAGAGCACTGCGCCGTTGGCGGAGCGTATGCGGCCCAAGGCGCTGGCGGAGGTGATTGGGCAGGAGCATGTGACGGGGCCTGAGGGGGTGCTGACGCGGATGATTGCGGCGGGGAATTTGCAATCGGTGATTTTGTGGGGGCCTGCGGGGTGTGGGAAAACGACGATTGCGCGGCTGCTGGCGGATGCGGTGGGGTATCGTATGCAGAGCGTGTCAGCAGTGGCATCGGGCGTAGTGGATTTGAAGAAGCATGTTGAGGAAGCGCGCGAGCATGCACAGATGGGCGAGCGTACGCTGTTGTTTGTGGATGAGATCCACCGCTTTAACCGTGCTCAGCAGGATGTGCTGCTGCCAGTGGTGGAAGATGGCACGGTGACGCTGGTGGGGGCGACAACGGAGAACCCCTCGTTTGAGCTGAACGCGGCAGTACTTTCGCGTGCGCGGGTGTTGGTGCTGAAGCGGTTGAGTGAGGAGGCGCTTGCGGGGTTGGTTGCGAGAGTGGAGCGTCTTGAGTCGAGAACATTACCGCTTACCGATGAGGCACGTGCGGCGTTGATTGCGATGGCGGATGGGGATGGGCGCTATTTGTTGAATATGGTGGAGGCAGTGCAGGCTTCGGCTTCTTTTGGCCAAGAGACGCTTATGGATGTGCATGCGCTGGCAACATTGGTACAGCAGCGGGCGGCGGTGTATGATAAGGCGCAGGAGTCGCATTATAATCTGATTTCGGCACTGCATAAATCGCTGCGCGGTTCGGATGTGGACGCGGCGCTCTACTGGTTTGCGCGGATGCTGGAGGGGGGCGACGACCCACTTTATATTGCGCGCAGGCTGATTCGGTTTGCGGTGGAGGATATTGGCATGGCTGACCCCCATGCGCTGGTGCAGGCGATGGAAGGCTGCGCGGCTTACGAGCGCTTAGGCTCGCCCGAGGGGGAGCTCGCTCTGGCGCAGGTGGTGATTTATTTGGCGACTGCGCCTAAATCAAATGCGCAATACACCGCTTATAAGGCAGCGAGGGTAAGTGCGAAGGCGCATGGATCGCTTATGCCGCCGATGCATATTCTGAATGCGCCAACGAAGGTGATGAAGGAGCTGGGATATGGCGCGGGCTATGCTTATGACCACGACACGCAGCACGGATTTTCGGGACAGAATTATTTCCCCGATGGAATGGCGCGCGAGCAGTTTTACGCGCCCAAAGAGCGGGGGTTTGAGCGTGAGGTAATCAAGCGGCTGGAGTATTGGAGCAAGCTTAGAAAAGGGAGTGTTTCATGATGCGGTATGCTTTATTATTAAGTGTTTTTATTATTGCTGGAGGGATTATGTCGTCGAACGCTATGGCGAAGCGGGCAGCGCCGCATGAATTTGCGCCTCAGGGATATGGTGGATTTTTTTACACGGCGCATACATGGGTTGATGCTACGCATGGCGGTGTGTTTTTAAAAATATCGACACGCTCAGCAGAAAGCAGCAATACAGCTTTGAAGGTTGATGCGCATACGGTTGCGGTGGAGAGAATATATTCGTGGCAGCTTGATTCGTCGCTTGAGAGCGATGTGCAGGATGTGTATGCGAAGCGTATCTATTTTGCTGATAACGTTGTACATGTTGA
>JAIXZB010000192.1 GCA_027489915.1 Rickettsiales bacterium
ATACTCATGCGTATAGTAATACAAGTCGCATGCCAAAATAAAAACTCATTATTATCAATGTGTTGAATGGAATAGCTGTATGTAAAATATTGGGGATTAGTGCAGTAGATAGGCAGGGTGCCTAAATTATAATCAATATAGCCAGCGCACATGCACCATGCTATGGCAGCAATATGAATACTTCACGATATGATATTATTATTGCTGGTGCAGGGCTTGTAGGAAGCGCGCTAGCGCTTGGCCTTGCGCAGGCTGGCATGCAGATTTGCGTGGTTGACCCTTTGCCTGAATCCGCACAGCTTGATGCCGCGTTTGATGGGCGCGTTTCGGCGATTGCTATCGCATCCACCCGCATACTGGATGCGATTGGGGTGTGGCAGCATGCATCAGCAAAAGCAGAACCTATATACGATATACGGGTGGTGGATGGAGATTCGCCCGCGTTTGTGCATTTTGACCACCGCGATGTTGGCCATGAACCGTTTGGGTACATGGTGGAAAACCAAAAGCTGCGTGCCGCTTTATTTACAGCGCTGAAAGCCCAATCCGGCATTACATTTATCGCTGGCGATTCGGTGGCGAGTTACGATGTGGAAACTGCACGTGTTACCGCACAACTAGCCTCGGGCAAGCAATTGCATGGTGCGCTGATGGTTGCGGCAGATGGCAGACTTTCCAGTCTGCGTAGCCAGACAGGCTTGCCGCACCGCGTGGTAGAATATGGACAAACTGCGATTGTATGCACGGTGAAACACAGCAATCCGCATTATGGTGTGGCACTTGAGCGCTTCTTACCCTCAGGGCCATTTGCGGTGCTTCCCATGACCCAGCAACGTTCCTGCATTGTGTGGAGCGAGAAAACAGATTACGCGCCCCATATTCTGAGCTTAAGCGATGCTGACTTTAACGCCGAGCTGAACAAGCGCATGGGCGAATTTTGGGGCAAGGTTGAAGTAGTTGGCAAGCGTCACGCCTACCCTCTGCGCCTTATGTTTGCAAAGGAAATGGTGGCAGAACGCTTTGCCCTTATTGGCGATGCGGCGCATGGGATTCATCCGATTGCAGGCCAAGGAGTAAACCTTGGCTACCGCGACGTGGCGGCAATGATTGAGCTTCTGGCCAAGCAGCATAGTCTGGGGCTGGATGTGGGTGATATGGCCTTGCTTGAGCGCTACGCAAGTTGGAGAAGGGGGGATTCGGTTAGCATGACCGCCTTCACCGACCTGCTGGATCGGCTGTTTTCTAACGATATGCCAGGCATCCGCCTCGCCCGCCGCATTGGGCTTTCTGTGGTCAACCGCTCACCTTTCCTCAAGCAAAAACTCATGAAACGGGCTATGGGCCTTAGTGATAGCGCACCCGCGCTGCTGCGTGCGGCCTCCTCCAAACATTAATTGTCAATGTTATTTATGGCATTTTTGGGGTATGTAAAAAAACTATTCACTCATTGTGGTTTTTTTGCTATACTCCTTGACTGTGTGATCAAAAAACAGTCAACGTTAAAGGATACGCTCTCATGTACGCACCTTGGCAAGCCACTATGAATACCGAAGTAGTCCTGATTAAACAGCTTGAAGACCTAAAAGAACAGCATCGCCAGCTCGATCACGAGATTCGCTGCATGGAGCAGGATGCCACGCACAACCAACTCATGGCTGCACGCTTGAAGAAACAAAAACTAGCCCTTCGCGACCAGATGGCAGATTTAGAAGCCGCACTCTACCCAGATGTGCCCGCATAAGCCCTTATCAGGCAAGCAATAAGAAGGCCCCACTTTAGGGGCCTTTTTTGTTGTTACAAGGTTTTGCCTAGCAAAGCTGTGACACGGCGAGCATAAGCGGCCATATCTGCTACTGGTTCACCTTCTGCAATATTGGCCTGATCGAGCAGGAGCCACATAGCATCGGTATCCTCCAGCTTTGTTGCCAGTTTCGTGATAACAGGGTGAGTTGGATTCAACTCCAGAATTTTGGCCTGGCGTTTGGGAAGCTGTTTGTGCTCAAGCAAGAAACGCTCCATGCGCATATCCATATCCCCTTCCCCAACCGCTAGGCACACGGGGCTTTCGCTTAGTTTGTGGGTAATGCGCACGTCTTTAACCGCTTCGCCGAACAAGTTTTTCATGGTGCTGATGAGGGGTTGCAATTCCTCCGATACTTTGTGCGCATCCTGCTTGGCTTCAGATTCTTCTGCACCGAAAGCAGCAAGATCTGCGCCTGATTTTATTACCGAGCGCATGGGTTTTTCTTTATAGTTGCTTGCTACATTCACCCAGAAATCATCAACATGATCGGTAAGTAGCAGCACTTCAATACCCGCTTTGGTGAAGCCCTCGATTTGCGGGCTGTGTTTGAGCGCTTCCACCGAATCGCCAATGATATAGTAAATTGCCTCCTGCCCTTCTTTCATACGGCTGATATAACTATCGAGGCTGATAAGGGCATCTGGCGAATGGGTGGAATAAAAACGGCTCGCCTCAAAAATCTTCTCACGCGGGGTGTTGGCCTCGCACAGGCCTTCTTTGAGCACAGGGCCGAAATGTTGCCAGAATCCTGCGTAATCCTCGATGTCTTTATCAGCACGTTTTTTCAGTTCGTTCAGCACGCGGCTTGCAATTGCATCGCGGATTTTATCGAGCACGGCATTCTTCTGCAGTGTTTCGCGGCTGATGTTGAGAGGCAAATCCTGCGAATCGATGATACCACGCAGAAACCGCATATAGGATGGCACGATATCGATGCCTTCATCGGTGATAAACACGCGTTTCACATACAGCTTCACACGGCGGCGGCGCTCGGGATGGAATAAATCGAACGGCTTCATGCTAGGAATGAATAACAAATTTGTGAACTCCACCGCGCCTTCATTTTTATTATGCAGTGTCATCCATGGTTTTTCCGGTGAATGCGCTATATGACGATAAAATTCCTGATACTGTTCTTCGGTAATATCCGATTTTGCGCGTGCCCACAGCGCACCCGCTTCGTTTATGGCAGTGCGCGCACCTTCTTCTTCCACCATAAAAATGGGGAAGTTGATATGGTCGGAGTAAGTCTGCGCGATATGGCGCAGGCGGAATGTATCGAGGTATTCTATCGCCTCGGCCTTGAGCTTCAGGGTAATTGCAGTACCGCGAGGGCTTTTTTCTGCTTCAGTTACGATAAAACTTCCAAGCCCATCAGATTGCCAGCACCAGCTTGCATCTTCCCCAGCCTTGCGCGAGGTGACGCTTACCGAATCGGCCACCATGAAGGAAGCATAAAACCCAACCCCAAACTGGCCAATGAGGTTCACATCTTTCTGCGCATCACCACTTAAGAGTTTAGAAAATTCCTGCGTGCCTGAACGTGCGATAGTACCAAGGTTTGCAATCAACTCCTCGCGGTTCATACCGATGCCATTATCGGTGATTGTAAGTGTTCCCGCCTCTTCATCGCTAGAAAGCAAGATATGTAACTCGCTATCTTCTTTCAGCAATGCATCGTTTTGCAGCGCTTCGTAGCGCAGTTTATCGCAGGCATCGGAAGCATTAGAAATAAGCTCGCGCAGGAAAATATCTTTGTTGGTGTAAAGCGAGTGAATCATCAACTGCAACACCTTGCTGATTTCAGCAGCAAAGGGGATGGGTTGATCGGATACGGTTTCAACAGATTTCTTTTTGGCGGCGGCCATATATTTCTTCCTATTTTGTTGAATGATTAAACCTGAAATAGGAAGAAATAAGACTTCGTCAAGCGCCTACTCTGGCATTTTGTCTACGCAGGCAACTACTGCATCCGCAAATTTCTCATTATTCATTATTTCGTCTTCGCTAAGATCCATCACAGCTTCAAATTCTTTGTAGTCCATGCGCTTTTCAAGTTCTTCGATGGTGCATTGGCAGTATGCGGTTGAGCTAACATCTCCATCAATACACCCAGCAACAAATCCTTTGCGAATAACTAACGGGTATGGCTTTGAGGCTGGTTGTGCAGCGACTGACTGAGATGCAATTCCTACCATTACAGCACATAGTATGCATTTCATAAATACTCCCTAAATATATGATTTTCGGCGTAGCCAGTGATCGGCGAGCACGCAAGCCATCATCGCTTCGCCCACTGGTACAGCGCGGATTCCCACACATGGATCATGCCGGCCTTTGGTAATGATATCGGTGTTTGTACCATCTTTGGTAATGGTCTCCACTGGCGTGAGAATTGAGCTGGTGGGTTTCACCGCAAAGCGCACCACAATGGGTTGTCCGCTTGAGATTCCCCCCAGAATGCCGCCTGCGCGGTTGGTTTGGAAGGTTGCACCTTCTGCGCCTGCGCGCATGCGATCTGCATTTTCTTCACCACGCAACGAAGCGACGGCAAACCCTTCGCCAATTTCAACGGCTTTTACGGCGTTGATACTCATCATCGCACGGGCTAAGTCACTATCGAGTTTGTCATAAATCGGCTCACCAAGGCCTGCGGGAACGCCGTGTGCAACCACCTCAATTACCGCACCGAGAGATGAGCCTTCTTTGCGCACCTTATCGAGTGTTTCTGCCCAACGTGCGGCTGCTACCGCATCGGGGCACCAGAACGCGTTATTTTCAATTTCTGCTTCATTGAACTGGGCGCGGTCAATGCCATCGGCACCCATTTGTACCATGTATCCTTTGATGGAAATACCAGCCTGTGCAATGATTTTGCGGGCAACCGCACCTGCAGCAACACGCATGGCCGTTTCACGCGCGCTGGAGCGCCCACCGCCACGGTAATCGCGGATGCCGTATTTGGCCTGATAGGTAAAGTCTGCGTGTCCTGGGCGGTAAGACTCTTTGATATCGCCATAATCTTTGGATTTTTGGTCTTCGTTTTCAATAAAGAGTGAAATTGGGGTACCAGTAGTTTTGCCTTCAAACACGCCGGAAAGGATTTTGACTGTATCTGGCTCGCGGCGCTGGGTGGTGAATTTCGATTGTCCGGGTTTGCGTTTATCGAGCCATGGCTGAATATCCGCCACACTTAAATCAATCAGTGAGGGGCAGCCATCGATGACGCAGCCAATGGCCTCGCCGTGGCTTTCGCCCCAGGTGGTGAAACGGAAAATGGTGCCGAAGGAGTTTGATGCCATGAAGCAGGGTTAGCCGCAATTTCTAGAAAGCTCAAGGCTAAACAAGTGCGATGTCTGGTGCGTCTATCGCTTTCATGCCCACTACGTGATAGCCTGAGTCGACATGCAACACTTCACCCGTAGTGCCCGCACCCAAATCCGAGAGCAGGTAGAGGGCTGAACCACCTACATCGCCAATGGTTGTGTTGCGCTTGAGGGGTGAGTTTAATTCATTCCATTTGAGGATGTAGCGGAAATCGCCAATGCCCATTGCGGCCAGTGTTTTGATGGGGCCTGCGGAAATAGCATTGACGCGAATATTTTGATCTCCCACATCGACTGCAAGGTATTTCACACTGGCTTCGAGCGCAGCTTTGGCAACGCCCATGACGTTATAATGCGGCGTGCCACGCTCTGCCCCCAGATAGGTAAGGGTTATCATGCTGCCACCGTTTTTC
>JAIXZB010000109.1 GCA_027489915.1 Rickettsiales bacterium
CTTGGCTGAGGCACGTGATAAACTCAAGAAACGTGAATTCACCGCACTAGAGCTGACCGAAGCACATTTGAGTGCAATTGAATCCATCAACCCCAAGCTTAATGCGTATGTGCATCACACGCCCGAAATTGCGCGTGCGCAAGCCAAAGCGGCGGATGTGAAGCTGGCCAAAGGTGAAGCTGGGCGTTTAGAAGGCATTCCGATTGCGGTGAAGGATTTGTTTTGCACCAAAGGCGTGCTATCGCAGGCTGCATCGCATATTTTGGATGGGTTCAAGCCGGAATATGAATCCACCGTTTCGGCCAAATTATTTGCTGAGGGTGCCGTGATGCTCGGCAAAACCAACATGGATGAATTCGCTATGGGTTCAGCCAATATCACAAGCTATTACGGCCCCTGCATCAGCCCATGGATGGGCGAGGGCGATGCGGAGTTGAAGCGCGTTCCTGGCGGATCATCGGGCGGCTCTGCCGCTGCTGTTGCCGCACGACTCGGGTTTATGGCCACGGGAACGGATACGGGTGGCTCCATCCGCCAGCCTGCGGCGTTCACGGGTATTGTGGGCATCAAGCCTACCTACGGCAGATGTTCGCGCTTTGGTATTATTGCATTCGCCAGCTCGCTTGATCAGGCAGGGCCTATGACGCGCACCGTGCGTGATGCTGCTATTTCGCTGGGTGCCAT
Organism: Rickettsiales bacterium; assembly: GCA_027489915.1. Taxonomy (GTDB): domain Bacteria; phylum Pseudomonadota; class Alphaproteobacteria; order Rickettsiales; family UBA3002; genus JAIXZB01. The sequence goes on from JAIXZB010000109.1 coordinate 685, forward strand.
GGCAGGGCACGATCCGAAAGATTCTACCTCTGCCCGCATTGAAACGCCTGAGTTTGAAACGGCACTCGGACAAAGCCTCAAGGGCAAACGTATTGGTATTCCCAATGAATACCGTATTGACGGTATGAACCCTGAAATTCTGGCGCAATGGGAAAAGGGCATTGAAATTCTCAAAGCTGCAGGTGCAGAAATTATTCCTGTATCGCTCCCGCACACCTCTTATGCATTACCAACTTATTATATCATCGCACCTGCGGAATGCTCTTCGAACCTTGCGCGTTATGATGGGGTGCGGTTTGGTCTGCGGGTGTGTGACGAGGGTGATAATTTGAATGACCTTTACGAAAAAACCCGCGCTGCAGGATTTGGCGCGGAAGTAAAACGCCGTATTCTGATTGGAACCTATGTGCTAAGCGCTGGCTATTACGATGCGTATTACAAAAAAGCCCAGCGTGTGCGCGCCCTTATTGCACAGGATTTCTCGCAGGCCTTCGAAAAAGTGGATGCGATCTTAACCCCAACTGCACCATCGGACGCGTTTGTGATTGGCGAGAATCAGGATGATCCAGTAGCGATGTATCTGAACGATGTGTTCACCGTTCCCACCTCGCTTGCAGGCCTTCCAGGCATGGCAGTTCCCACAGGCCTATCGAAGAAGGGCCTGCCCCTAGGACTCCAGATTATTGGCCGCGCCTTTGATGAAATGACCGTGTTCTCGGTTGCGCATGTGATAGAAGATGCTGTGAAGTTTTCCGCACTTCCGCAGGAGGTTGCATGAGCTACCGTGTAAAAGGCCAAACGGGCGAATGGGAAGTGGTGATTGGGCTTGAAGTGCATGCGCAAATCACCTCGAACTCGAAGCTGTTTTCTGGCGCCCCGATTACATTCGGCGCTGAAACCAACCAGAACGTAAGCTTTGTCGATGCAGGCATGCCCGGCATGTTGCCCGTGATAAACGAAAAATGCATCGAGCAGGCGGTGCGCACAGGGCTCGGCATGGGCTCGACCATTAACCTCGTTTCGGTATTCGATAGAAAAAATTATTTCTACGCCGATTTGCCCGCAGGCTACCAGATTTCGCAATATCTAGACCCTATTGTGACGGGCGGAAAAATCATTCTCGATATGCCAGATGGTTCGCAGCGTACGATTAATGTCACGCGTCTGCATGTGGAGCAGGATGCAGGTAAATCGCTGCACGAACACAGCCCAAAATATAGCTTTATCGATTTGAACCGCGCAGGTGTGGCGCTGATGGAAATCGTCAGTGAACCAGAAATGCGCTCGCCGGAAGAAGCGGGATTATATTTCAAAAAACTCCGCACTATTCTGCTGTATCTTGATACCTGCGACGGCGATATGGACCGTGGCAATATGCGCTGCGATGCGAACGTTTCGGTGCGCCGCCCAGGTGAAACTACCTTTGGTACACGCTGTGAAATCAAGAACGTGAATTCTGTGCGCTTTTTGATGAAAGCAATTGAGTTTGAAGCAGCGCGTCAGGTGGAAATTATTGAAGCAGGTGGCAAGATTGATCAGGAAACGCGGTTGTTTGATTCGGCCACAGGGCAAACCCGCACCATGCGCAGCAAAGAAGACGCGCATGATTACCGCTACTTTCCCGACCCCGATTTGTTACCGTTGGTGCTAACGCAAGAGTATGTGGATGCGATTGCATCAACCCTGCCAGAACTGCCCGACCAGAAAAAACAGCGCTACATGAGCCAGTTTGGATTATCGCCCTACGATGCGGCAGTGCTGACAAGCGAGAAAGAGATATCTGCCTACTTCGAAGAAGCAGCTAAGGGGCGCAATGCTAAGCTCACCGCCAATTGGGTAAGCGCAGAATTATTTGCGCGGCTTAATGTGCTGGGCGTGAATATCACTCAATCCCCAGTGAGTGCAAAAGCGTTGGGCGAGTTGGTGGGGTTGATTGAGGACAATACCATTTCGGGCAAAATTGCCAAAACCGTTTTTGAGAAAATGTGTGAAACGGGCAAGTCTGCATCGGTAATTGTCGAAGAAGAAAGCTTGGTACAAGTGACCGATACAGGCGCTATCGAAGCAGCGATTGATGCGGTGCTGGCAGCCAATCCTGATAAACTTGCAGAGTATAAATCGGGTAAGGACAAATTATTTGGATTCTTTGTTGGCCAAGCCATGAAAGCCACCGAGGGCAAGGCGAATCCTGCCATGCTTAATGAGATTCTGAAGAAGAAACTATCTTAAGCGCTCCAGCTTTGCTGGGCGAAAAACACCAGGAGTGAATATGAAGAAGCTTCTTAAAATTACATTCGCAGGCATTGTGTTGATTATTGGATTGCTGGTAGTTGTACCGTTTTTTATATCAGCGGATAGCTATAAATCGCTGCTTGCAGCGCAAGTGAAAAAAGAGACAGGCCGCACAATGGTGATGAAAGGTGAAGCGTCGCTCAAGCTGTTTCCCACTGTTTCGGTAAATGTTGCCGATGTAACGCTCTCCAACCCCGAAGGCTTTACGGATGCTCAGCTTGCGACCATCGGAAAATTAAGCGTGAACGTGGCGCTCATGCCGTTGCTTGATAAGCGTATCGAGATGAAAGGTGTTTCGCTTGATAAAGCTGTTATTGCGCTCGAAGAACGTGCTGATGGCATCAAGAACTGGGAATTCAGCAAGGCCGAAACGACAGTTTCTGATAAAGCAACGTCTGCACCACAGAAAAAATCCACATCCAATATTGTGCTTGGAAATGTGGCCATTACGAATTCTAAAATTATTTACCGCAAGGCAAAAAGCAAGCCGTTAACGCTTGATGAAATAAACCTCACGCTTGATAGCGCTGGGTTCGATTCTACGCTTAAAGCAACCTTTTCAGCGCTCTATAATAGCGGCAAAGTAACGGCAGATGTAACGCTTGAGAATGTGAAAACATTTTTGGGTGGTGAGGCTACAAAAGTGAATATCAAAGCCACCGCACCTGAGGCTTCGGTTACTTATGACGGCACGGCTGCAATGGCAGAGGATATTACAGCGAATGGCACATTGGATGCTCAGATTGCTGATGTTTCTGCACTCAGTTCATGGGCAACAGGTAAGGCAAGCGGTGGTGTGAAAACACTATCGGTTAAAGGAGCACTTGCTGCTAAGGGCAAAACCTTTGCATTATCAGATGCAACGTTGCGTGCAGATAGCATGACCGCTACGGGCGATATTGCGACATCGCTTGCAGGCAAGGTTCCATCCATCAGAGGCAAACTTGCGCTTGGCTCGCTCGCTTTAGGCGGTAGTGATGCATCTGCCGCACCTTCGTCGGGTGAGGCAGCAGCACCAGCCAATAGTGGGTGGAGTAATGCGCCCATTAATCTATCTGGTCTGCGTGCCGCAAATGCAAATGTAGCGATTACTGCAAGCGATATTACGTCTGGTAAAATCAAACTTGGCGCTACTTCGTTTCATGTGAAATTGAACGATGGTGCGTTAAGCGTAAATGATATCAATTCTGCACTTTACGGCGGAAATATCGTCGGCACCGTGAACGCCAATGCATCGGGTGCAGTGGGTGCAAATATTACAGCTAAAGGCATTGAGATAGAGCCTTTGATGGTGGCGATGTCGGGCAAATCACGCTTGGCTGGAACCACAAACCTGACGCTGAATGTATCGGGAAGTGGCAAGAGCCAGAGCGCTATTATATCGACTCTTGCGGGTAATGTATCATTTCGTGTCGAAGATGGCGCGATACTGGGAATCAATTTGGGCAAGTTTTTGCGCGATGCCAAACAGGGATTCCTTGGCAGTAGCTCAAGCGAGCGCACCGATTTTGCTGAGCTTACGGCGAGTGCAACTATTGCATCGGGCATACTGAGTAATAGTGATTTAGCTATGAAAGCACCGCTTTTGCGTCTTGCAGGGCAAGGCACAGTTAGCATGCCGCCTAAAACGATTGATTATACCTTGATGCCAAAAATTGCAGCAACATCACAAGGTCAGGGCGGTAAGGATGACAAAGCGGGTATCAGTATTCCCCTGCGCATCACGGGGCCGTGGAGCAATCCTTCTATTACTCCTGATGTAACGGCGGCATTGCAGGAAAACCTTAAAAACCCTGAAGCCTTAAAAGAGAATCTCAAAAATATCAGCGAGGGCGTGAAGGATTTGAACAGTAAAGATGATCTAAAACGCGCCTTGGGTAAAGGTTTAGGCGGTGGTGAGGGAGAAGAGAAACCCAATCTTCAGAATATACTGAAAGGCTTTTAGGGTGCCTTCTTAACATC
>JAIXZB010000060.1 GCA_027489915.1 Rickettsiales bacterium
CGCGCAAGCCCATGGATAAACGGTAAATCCGAAGCGCAACAAGCTCCCTGTCACTGCCCTCCCACAGAAATGTGCCCTAAAACAGAAGAAGAGTACGAGAATAATAATCTAGCAAAATTGCCTATGACGTTCGTGAGGCGTTGCTGCTCAGATATTCCTGACGTCACCTGCCCAGATGGCTCTCCGCTTCCTGCCGATGGCAAATGCACTCCCATCACGAACTGCCCAAACAAATACTACCCATCCTTGGCTGAAACCAAAATTTTTGATGGTGGCGCTGTCACTAATAATTACAAACAACCCTACACCAACAAAAATTTTGCTTTCAACAGCAATTTGGGGATGTATGGCTGGGCATATACGGCTCGCTTGGGCAAACGGCTCAACTGGTCACTGCGCATGTCTGATGCCGTGTATTGGGTGTGGGGACCCATGTTCTGTACTTACTATGGTGACGGAGCAGGTGCTTTTGGGGGGGGCGATTTAACACGCCCACGCTGCGCATTCGATGCTTACAACCAACTGACCGATGGTGTTAACACAGGCTATCAGAGCTTAAATCAAATCGTAGGAACTCTGGGTGCAGAAACACTCACCTGGTTTGGTATATCTGTTGCCAAAATTGAAAAGCTTCCAGACAATCTGGCAACCGATGAAGTTCTTGCGGAATGGAACGGGAGACGCTTCTTAGAAATAGCCAATAACAGCGCAAATTATGGCGCAATGGATAATGCATATCAAACTAAAGATGTTGCTGTAGGTGGTGTCATCGAAGACACACGGGGCGAACTGGTGCGCCAATGCCGCAAGGTGCAGGGCGAGTTTCTTGAAATTGAATACAAAGCTGTTCAAGCACCCCCTATTCCTATTACCGTTGCTGCCGACAGAACAGGTAAATTCAGCTACACTAAAACCTGCACCGAGATAGATTACAATAACCATACGCTCACGGCTAATTGTAAAGACGGTGGTACAGATAAAGATCTAAAACCAACGTCTAAAACAAATACTGTTCCCAAAGCCTATCAGTGCAGATCTTTACGTAATGTAATGGGGCAATTGGTGTGCGAACGGGATGCATCTATCCCAGAACCTAATAGCGATATTCAACTCTGTCCTTACCTGCAGTGCCGCTACATTTACGAATCCACATGGGAATCCTGCTTAGCTGGCGATGTTAAAATCACTCTGGCCGATGGTTCTGTGAAACCTGTGAAAGATTTAGTGGTTGGCGATGCAGTACAATCTGCAACTGGCACGCATGCTATCACCGCCACCAACCAATACCGCTCTAAAGACCGCATACTTTATGGCATCAACGGCTCCGATGCACTCATCACGGGCGATCACCCAATACGTACCACCAAAGGGTGGACGGTGATTAGTGACAAAGCCTTGGAACTGTATAAAGGCAAAGAGGGCTTTGCAGCCACCAAACTGGCCGTAGGCGATACACTCATCACGCTTGATGGGGAAATACCTGTCACCGCCATCACCAAAGTACGCAACAGCCAACCTATTGCCACCTACAATATCAAAATCGAGGGCAATAACAGCTTCTATGCCAACGGCATCGAAGTCAAAGGCTTCGATTCCATGCAAATGAACTATAAGTAGGGATTTATGCGTTCAAATAAACTAGGTATTCTTGCCCTCGCTTTTATTGCAATGCTTGCTTCGCAAGCACAAGCGTCATGGCCTAATCTGCCCATCGCTTGTTTGCCAGAGCGCGCCGCCCCATGGGTGAATGGAAAATCCGAAGCACAACAGGAGCCTTGCCATTGCCCACCCTCTGAGATGTGCCCCACCACGAGTGAGGTTTTTCGAGACAATTCAAAGGCCTTAATGCCCATGTCTTTCGTGGCGCGCTGCTGCCCTCAAATACCAGACGAACCCAAATGCCCAGATGGAAAACCCATGCCTGCTGATGGAAAATGTACCGAAACAACTAACTGTCCAAGCAAATTTTATCCGTCGCTCGTTGAATCAGAAATAATCAAAAATAATGTATATTCAGGAACCTACAAACCCTCAAACGGTGATAAAGCTCATAAATTTCGTATTATGTGGGCAGATTTCTTAAGTGGCAGAGGGGAATATGATGTTATGGATGAAGGTGACCCTTGGGCGTCTGATATAAATTTGAACCCATGGCAAACAGCACGCTTAAAAGATCATTATTATTGGTCAATAAGACTAGCACATGCGATGTATTGGATACATGGACCAACATATGGTGGATACAACTCAGCATATCCAGATGGGTACTTGCCACTCACAAATGGGATAAACAACGGACAACTTAATTTAGAGCAATTAAGTAATACACTTGGGCCAAATAACCTCACTTGGTACGGGATATCAGTTGCTTTGATAGATAATCTGCCTGATAACCTTGCAACAGACGCAATTTTGAATCAGTGGAATGGAAGAAATTTTCTTGAAATTGCTGGTTACGGTTACACTGATAAAACTTGGGATGGAAAAGATTCTCTTCAAACTGTTATTAACAGCTACGACCAGAGAATTTCTGACTCTTTAGGCGCTCTCCAATCAGAACGCCCTGAAGTAATCAAACAATGCCGTAATGTTAAAGGTGAGTATTTAGAAATTGAATATAAACAATTTGGAAATCAGTTGTGTCCTTACTTACAATGCAGATACATATACGATACTACTACTGAATCCTGCTTAGCTGGAGATGTAAAAATTACTCTGGCCGATGGTTCTGTGAAACCAGTGAAAGATTTAGTGGTTGGCGATGCAGTGAAATCGGCGAGTGGTGAACATACAATCACCGCCACAAACCAGTACCGCTCTAAAGAGCGTATCCTTTACGGTATAAACGGCTCCGATGCACTCATCACGGGCGATCACCCAATACGTACCACCAAAGGGTGGACGGTGATTAGTGACAAAGCATTAGCGCTGTATAAAGGCAAAGAAGGATTTGCCACCACCAAACTGGCCGTAGGCGATACACTCATCACACTCGATGGTGAGATACCCGTTACAGCCATCACCAAAGTACGTAGCAGCCAGCCTATTGCGACCTATAATATCAAAATCGATGGCAATAACAGCTTCTATGCCAACGGCATCGAAGTCAAAGGCTTCGATTCCATGCAAATGAACTATAAGTAAACGGGAGAGCACTTATGCAAAAATCATTCATATCCAATACAAGCGGATCCATAGGTGTCTTTGTTGCACTGGGTGTTGTAGCACTCGTAACGGTAGTGGGCTTGGCCATCGATGTAAGCAGCCACACCAACATCAAAACCAAATTCCAAAATGCGCTCGATCAAGCGGTGTTATCTACTGCGTCAGCTGCTGTTGATTCACAAGATAAAATGGAAAACGATGCGCTGAAATTCTTTCAATCCAACTTTCCTGAATCCACCGACGGAACCGTAAAAATCACCTCTTTCAATGTAACCTTCGACCCATCTAATTTTGAATGGAAGGGCGAAGCAACAGGAACCGTAAAAACAAGCATTGGTGGTATAGTTGGCATATCAGAAACCAACTTAAGCCATACTGCAAAAGTAAAATGGGATGAGGTAACCACCGAAGTGGTATTTGCAGTCGATATGTCTGCCTCCATGTGCGCAACCTTCGATGCTGACAGACGCAGAGGCGGTATACTAAAAGTACAGCCAGACCCTGATTGCAAAAAACTTGCTTCTGTACGCCAAGCGCTGAATTACCTCATCAAGGGCGACACCGAGCAGGGCGGCACATGGGGTGGCCTGCCAAGAATCACCACGCGCGATGGAAGATCTGCCTACAAAGTCGGAATAGTTCCGTTCAACCATAAGGTAAAATTACCCAATACATCCTCAATTCCCGACATTCTAACCGCGCAGGAACCCGATCCTAACTATTTCAAAGTCTTCAATGCCGATCCGGGTGCTGCGGAAACAGCAGCGTATCCATTACCAACAGTATCCCCACTGCGCGCACTGAATTCCGAGGGTGATCGCGGGCAGCTGCTGAGCGCTGTCGAGTCACTGCAAACGCGTCACGATGTTCCGGGCTGGACACGTAGTAATCTAGGTATGCTCACCGCAGCACTCATGCTGGATAAGGATTACAGCCAGTATTTTGGTGGGGCACAGCCTGCAGCCTTTGATGCCAAGCTTAACAAAAAAGTGGTGTTCCTGCTTACCGATGGTGCGAATATGGGCTGCTGCTTTTCCGACCACCCTAATGGAACCTATGACCAGCAATACCTCTATAGCTACCGCACCGATAATGATTACCTCGATGGCGGTGCTGATGTGAAGACAGGCGGCTTATGTAGAGCGATGAAAGAAAAAGGCATCACCGTTTTTACACTTGTGTATGACGTCGATGATAACGATGCCCAAGGTGGCGGTGCGCGCATTAAGCAGGTAATGGAAAACTGCGCATCAGGACCAAAAGATACGAACTTCTTCGATCTGAAAATTGAAGAGTCCGATCGTATTCAGGAGTCGTATAAGAAAATTGCGTCATCTCTGGTGCGGCTTCGCCTGAGCGAGTAATCGCTCAAGCGACGTATCTACTGAAGCCGTTAGGCAGTTGCGAAGAATGCCTCTACGCGCTTTGTTTCTGCTTTGATAGCTATCAGCATTTCCAGCTTTCTATTTTCTTCTTCATCGCTGTGTATTTCAGCCTGTTTGCAGAGGTTATAAAGTGCCATCGCACCCAGGTTTCCCGAGGAGCCTTTGAAGCGGTGAGCGGCAGATTTCCATGCATCACAGGTATCGCTCGCTGTAGCTTTCTCCAATATCACAATCATCTCCTGCGCCTGATCTAGAAATAATGTGGCAAGGGCTTTTTCTTCCTCAGGATCACCGTCAGTGAACATGCGAAGCTGCTCCATATCCACAGGTGGATACTCGGTTTTCTCTTCAGAAATTATATCCTCTTTTTGCGCAGTGATGGCAGATTTATTATCATCAAGCGTAAACCATGTTTGCAGAATCTTTTTCAAATGTTCGGCGCGCAGTGGCTTGCTTAGGTAATCATCCATCCCAGCATTCAAGCACTTCTCGCGGTCGCCCATCATGGCGTTGGCGGTCATCGCAACAATGGGGGTCGATTTCTCGCCCGCAGGTGCGCGCGCACGAATTTCACGGGTGGCGATATACCCATCCAGTTTGGGCATCTGGCAATCCATGAAGATAATATCGTATGTTATATCGTTGCATTTCAGCAGCGCTTCCAATCCATCGGTGGCTTTATCAATCTGTGTAAAGCCAAATTTACGTAGCAGTTTTTCTGCAAAAATCTGATTCACGGCATAATCATCGACAAGTAATGCACGGGCTTTTCCTATTGGCATTTTCGTCGTATCTTTATCAACATACTGCCTTAAATAATCTATTGTAACCAGCTCATCTGATGCATGTGCACGCGTGCAAGGAATAGCAAACCAGAAGCTCGATCCTTTGCCTTCTGCACTCTCCACACCGATAGTACCACCCATTAAATTGACGAGGTGCTTGGTAATGGCAAGCCCAAGCCCTGTGCCACCGTATTTGCGGGTGACCGACGTATCGCCCTGCGTAAATTTATCAAAAATCTCGCCCATCTTATGTGCGGGAATGCCCATGCCTGTATCTTCAACACACACATGCAGCTTGCAGCCCTCATCTGATTCGTGAATATCTGCCTTAAGCCGTACATAGCCACGGTCGGTGAATTTAATCGCATTACCCAGCAGATTCATTATAATCTGGCGCATGCGCCCTGAATCGCCCCATATATACAACGCGTCCTGCGATTCGTAATCGACACGCAGTTCCACACCTTTTTTTATTGCTTGCGGGCGCAGTAAATTTGCCGTTTTGCGCATCGCATCCGTAAAGTTAAATGCTATGTGCTCAAGCTCAAGCGCACCTGCTTCTATTTTCGAAAAATCGAGAATATCATTGAGCAGCATTAGCAAGCTTTCGCCCGAACTGTTAATGGTCGAAACATATTCTTTCTGTTCATCATTCAGAGGCGTATCGGCAAGCAGGCTTGCCATTCCCAAAACACCATTCATCGGTGTGCGAAGCTCGTGGCTCATATTTGCTAAAAAATCGCCTTTGGCTCGGTTGGCTTGTTCGGCTTTCGCCAGACTTTCCTGCAAATCACGTGAGGCAGCTTCCATTTTAAGATTGGCGCGTTTTAAGCTTTTAAGTGTATCGACACGCTCTACAATCTGACCTAATTGTTTGCCAATATTACCCATGGTGCTGAGCAAATTTTCATCCGGTATTTCTGCGGAAGGTGAATAGAACTCAATTACTGCGACCGCTTTTTTGCCAATAAATACAGGAAATCCGAATGCGGCTTTAAGCCCTACCTGAGAGGCTACTTGCTTGCGCGTATACACAGTCGAATGCATCACATCGAGTATCCACATAGGGGTGGAATCGGCGAATACTTCGCCCAAGAACCCTTCGTGATTGGCAAGTTCTGTCGCCTCAGATACACGCTTAAACGCATCATATCGCTCAGGCTCACTTAAGTACCACACATCCAGATTAATGAGTTTCTGTTTTTCTTCTGAATAGAGATAGGCATGCCCTACCGCCCAGCCCGTATAGGCGCAGATACTATCAATCGCGGTCTGGAATCCTTGCGTAATGGAATCCGCCTCATTGGCTGCGGTGGCCACGGTTTTAAGCAACCCCATCAGCCCGATGGTGCGCTCCAGCTCTACCGTGTGGCTATCAATGACGTGTTCCATTACGCGCTCTCCTTGCCTTATCAGAATGATTTACGGTGATGCAGCGCGCTGTCGTGAATGTAGTGGCGCATTTTGTCTTTCTTGAATGGTTTGGCAATGAAGCCCGATGCACCGTTACTCAGTGCTGTGGTTACGTTATCCAAATAGCTATTGCCGCTGAACATCACCACATACGCATCGGGATCGCATTGCATAATGTGATGTAGCACATCGAACCCGCTTGCATCGGGCAGACCAATATCGAGAAACACAATATCGGGCGCATGTAATAAATATTGTGTGATAGCTTCCTGCGCGTTCTGCGCTGTAATAAGCGCATAGTTTTCTTTCAACGCTCCCGTCACTAAGCGGCGTGTAAGTGGGTCATCTTCCACTACCATCACATGCAATGGCATGCGTGCTTTGCGCTGTTTTTTTGCCTCCTCGAACACTTCCTGAAGCAACACAATTTCTGCAAAATCCTGCGTTGCCAGATGGGAATTTAGATTCTGTACTTTGCCCGTTTTAGCAAGCAACACCTCCCGCACCGAACGCCAGTCACGAAACAGATCATACTGTATCACGTTGCCTTGCGCATCTTCCTGCAACCTTGTAACCATCGCACGAAATGCATCATCTGGTAGGTTGCGGCTGATTATGAGCACGTCGTTATCGGCGCAATGCACTGCATCGCAATCCACTTCTTTATGAGCAATTTTCATGTGTATGAGAATATCTTCAATCGCCTCGAACGATGCATCCTGTGCGCTTTTCACATGCATAAAATTCCAATGCTCCAAGCTAGCGGGATCTTTATCGATCGAGGCTGCAAGTAGCTGCATGAAACCTTCGTTAGGGTGGGTATGAATACGCATGAAACTCTCCTTGGGTTAATGGGCTAAAGCGTGAGTAATGCTGGGGCAGCGTTCGATGTATTGAAACAGCTTCTCTTTCGAGAATGGTTTGGCGACAAAGCCTTTTGCGCCCTTGCTCATGGCTTGGGTAATATTACCCTGATCGGCATTTCCGCTCAGCATGATAACGTAGGCTTCAGGGTCAAGTATGAGGATTTTTTCCAGTAATTCATGGCCTGTCACATCGGGTAAATTGATATCCATAAACACAATGTTGGGCGCAAGGCGCGCATAAGTATCCAGTGCTGTTCCTGCTTCTGCAAGGCTGGTTAGCGCATATTTTTTCTGTAACACATTTTCTACAAGCCTACGCGAAAAGGCATCGTCTTCAATAATCATAAACTCTGGTGTGCTGCGGTGTTTGCGGAGGATATTTATTTCCTCCGCAGTCGCATGCGCACCGCCATTGAGTATCGTCTGGCGCTTGTGTTTATGCTTCAGCTCTTCAGCGCGTTTGCGTTTTTCTTCTTCTGCTTTGTGGCGCTTCTCGAGCTTCTGTCCAAGCGCATAAATCAGCTTATGCAACTGTGGCATTACATCATAAAAACCAACCCATTCCGTGCTGGCTGGCCAATGGGTGAATTCTGCAATCTCGAGAATGAATTTCCGTGCATCCTTAGAAACAATGATGGGGGCGATGATGCAGATATCCGTATCGTCGAAAAGAAACATTTTTGTTTCCATGCTCGCGATGTGCTGCGTTGCCGATGCGATTATTTTTTCTTTAAGCCCAACGGGGGCTGTTATACCCATCAGGCTGAAATAGATACAGCGTGCATCTTGCGGATAGGCTCTGAGTGTTTCCAGCATCTCGATGCATGTACCTTCCGCCTCTTCATCAATCAGTATCATGGCGATTCTCCTCTTACTTAGGATTATCCCACTACCACGCATATTTTGCTAATTGTTGAAAATCAATGGGTTGAAGCTTCGGCGCTGCAATATTTTCTCAAAATACCGTTCGATTATGAGAATAATATATGCTATATTCCTATAATGAAACGTTTAGCGGGGCCTCATGAGCAGCACCATTCTCATTGCAGATGATGACCCCACGCAGCGAAAAACGCTGCAAATGTTGCTGTCGAAAAAACTAGGGCATCAGGTTATTTTGGCCACCAACGGCAAAGAGGCGATTGAGCGCATAGAGTCGAGCAATATTGGCGATATCAACGCAGTGCTGCTTGATATTAATATGCCCATCATGGGCGGATTTGAAGCATTGAAATTCATTCGCACCCACCGCCCCGATCTGCCCGTGCTCATGCTGACTGGAAGCGATAATACAGCGATTGCCGTAAAAGCCATCAAAGAAGGTGCGAGCGATTTCATCGTCAAACCGCCTGATCCTGCGCATCTGGATATTGCCATCACCAATGCAATACGGCTTTCTGTATTGTCGCGCGAGCTGGCCAAGCTCAAGCGCGATTCCGCAGGTGCAGTCGCCTTCTCCGATTTAGTGGGCTATAATGCGGGGCTAG
>JAIXZB010000039.1 GCA_027489915.1 Rickettsiales bacterium
TCGCAAGAAACTTGCCCAGCAATACCAACTGGCGGATGATACTCCCAAGTATTTCGCTGAAATTGAAACCATTGCCAAGCTCGATCCAAGCGAAGAAAATTTGGGCAGCCTATCTTATGTGCTGTTCAGCACCCAGCGTTATGCAGAGCAAATCGAAGTGCTGAAAAAGCGCGTGGAAATTACCGAAAGCAAGAATCCTGATTATATGGCAGAGCTGGCTTCCATGCTCATGTTCGTGCAGAAAAAAGAAGAGGCACTGGCCGTTATCGCTGATTTAAAAGTGAAGCACCCCAACTTCCGTAATTACCCTATCGTGCGGATGGAAGCGACCTCGCTCATGGATGCAGGCAAAGGCGATGAAGCCTACGCACTAGCTGAACAGTGGATGTCTGGAGCAACCACCATTCCAGCCACCACCGAATCACCTGAGGCCACTAAGCTTAATTCCAACGTGGTGGCGCCAAGCGCCAAAGACCTCGCGGATTTGGCGAATATCCTTCATTATGGTGGATTCCCAGATTTAGCACTCAAGCTGATTGAGCCGCGCATCAATCTGATTGCAACCGAGCCAGAGCTAACCATTGCATATGTGAATGCTAACATTACGGCAGGTAACAGTGACCGTGCGTTTGAAATTCTTACGCAAATTTATAATGCAGGCACCATGCGCCCTGCACTCTATATTCCTTACATCGATTTAGCGCTTCAGCGTGAAGATACCGCAACCGTTGATACGGTGGTTGCAGGCATCAATCCTGAAATCTTCACCGAAGAGGAAGCGATTAACGTAGTTGAAATGCAGAGCATTCAGAATACGCCTGCGCTCGCAAGCCGCGTTGCATCTGCATTCGACAAGCCGGAATACCTTGCTAACAAACCTGTGCTTGCTGCCATCGTTGCTATGGGCACGGGCAGCAAAACGCAAGATGATAGCATTGCAGCCGCACTCAAATCACAACTCACCTCGCCAATGCGTGTGCGTTTAGCCAAAGCGTGCTACCGCGCCGATAAATCGGTCTGCATCGATGAAGTGGTTAAGGGCTTCCCAACGCTCGCTGAAATGTCGCGCCCTCAGGTCGACGAATATGCTGATTTGCATATCGCCATTAAGCGCGCTGAAAGCATTGTGGATGCGGTGGAAGCAGAAGTAAATGCGGGCAAGAAAGAACTTGAGCCTGCCTATATCCGCCTTGCTGCGGCAAGCGATAAAGTGGAAGTAATTCAAGCGTGGCTGGTTGCCCAAGGTGACACCGTTGCCGTGCCTGTGCTTCAGCAACTCTATTATGCCGCGAGCGATAATGGCAAATCAGCTACCGCATCACTGCTTGCATCAAAGCTGTATGAGCGTGATCCAAGCCCCATGAACCGTAACCTTGTCGTTGCGTCCTATATCAACGCAGGTGATTACGATAAAGCCCTGCCGCTTGTGCGCGAAAATCTAGGTAAAACCCCTAACGCGAGCGAGCAGTATTTGACCGTTCTCACTCGCGTTGCGCGCAAGGACCCAGAAGCACGCAAAGAATTGACCGAATATGCCGTTTCCGTGCTTACCACCAGCGACGACAACAAAGCCCAGCTTGCTGCTGTGTATACGTTGCTTAACAACGGTCAAAAAGCAGTGGCACTGCCTTACATCAAGGCGAATGCTGAAACACGCAAAGGCGAATGGGCTTCAATGTGGCGTCAACTGAACCCTGCGGTAGTGCGCAGCACTGGTAAAGCACCTGCTGCCGTAAACCTATCGCCAGATCAGATGCTCCGTATCGCGCAAAGCCCTACCAGTAGTGAAGCCACCAAGCGCCAGATGGCATTTGGCCTCATCAATGCAGGTCGCCGTGCAGAAGCGGCTTCGGTGCTGCAATCGCTGGCGGCGAACAAAGGGCCAGAAGATCAGAACGTCAAAGACCTCCTGTTCCTCTGGGGGCCTAAGCTTAACTCCGACCAGATCGCATGGGTAAGCGGCCGCGCCAAATCCGCCACCAACAGCTATGAAAAAGCGAAATGGAATGAGTATGTGAACATTTACGGCGATGATAACTCCATCGTTCAGTATGTCTCCTCCTCGCCCGATGCGCTTTATAACCCTGATATGCGCAAAAAATATTTCCGTTCGCTGGCATCCTACGGCTCACGCGATGCATACGATACCAATATGCGTGGCTGGGTTGCGGGCACCACCGATGTGGAAGCACTTCGCGATTATGCAGAGACTGCACAATCGTACGGCTTCACCGATGCTGCAGTAAATGCTTACAAGCGCATTGAAACCATTAATCCATCGGATGAAAGAGCCCTGCAGTCGCTAGGCACCATTAATTATGCCAAGGGCAAATACAAAGAATCCGAGCAGTATCTTAACCGCTACAGCAGTGTAGTTGCGCAGAAACCTGCAACCGATACCAAGCCCGAAGAAGTGGAATTCTACAAGGCGCAATTGCTACGTCGTAATGGCAATATGGCAGCGTCTGAGGCGGAATTTAACAAAGTTATTCAGGCAAGCGCTAATGCCACCTCTCCGCTTGAACGTTCGCGCCTTTACACGTCCTACTTCCATGTGGGTAAGCATGAAGAAGGCAAAAAAGGCTTCCGTTCTCTGCTTGCGCAATACCCCGATGACAAAGGCATCTTAGCTGACTACATGGGTATTCTCATCGAGTATAAATATACCGATGAAGCAGCAGCGGTTGCTAACCAGTACGATAAAAATTCGCCGTATTATGGCCGTCAGTCGATGCTGATTGATTCTAAAAACATCTCTGGCATTGAGTCAGTAAGTAGTGGCCGCGAGATGCGCATTAGCTTTAACACCCCTATCGATGGCAAAGCCCCCGTAGCTAAGAAAGACTATGCATGGGTGGAAAACACCCGCGCTGGTTATGATAGCATGGTGGTAAGTGCCAAGCCAGGTTACGTGCTGAAGTTCATGCCAACGGCGGAAAATACCATGCAGGTGGTTCCCGTGCAGCAGGATCAGGTGGTGAATCCACAAATCCAACAACAGCGAGATCAGGATTTACGTCTGCAAATGCTCTATGCTCAGATTGAACAGCAAAATGGGCAGACGGAAGCTGCGCAAAAACGTCTTGCTATCTTGCAGCAATACTACCCTAACAATCCTCAGCTTCTGACCTATGCTGCAGGCATCCAAAGCTCGGCAGGCAATACCTCCGATGCGCTTGCGTTGCTCGACCGCGCACAGTCGCTTGATCCCTATAACGAAGGCATCGCCGATATGCGCAGTGGTGTTGGCCGCAGCTATGTTGCTCGTAACTTCGTGAAGGCCGATTACGAACATCGCACCATTGGCGATAACAACGAAGATATAGGCACGCTCTCGGGCGCTGCACGCGTTGCAGATAATGTCGAAGTTGGCTTTAATGCACAGCATAACTGGATTGACGCAGACATTCTTCGTCGTGGCACCGATGGTCAAATTGGTAGCTATAAATCAGAGCGAGATCGCGGTGAAATTTATGCAGCGTTGCTGCTCGATGGTGGCGCGCGTGCCCAAGCTTCGCTCTATGCGAATAATGACACAGTGGGCGCAGGTGTTGGCTATGACTTTAACAACGCACTTGGCCGCACTGGGTTGTTTGCTGAATATCACCGCCCATACTGGGATTTCACCGAAGCGGTGTATGAACATGCAACGCGCGACCGCGTAGGTGCGCGTCACAGTGCACAACTCAACCCTACCCTGTCGCTGGGAGTTGAAACGGCGCTTAACCGTTACAACACCAAGGTCGATGATGATGTAGCGCAAAGCGGCTTGTTCCGTCTAGCCCTCATTCAGCGCCTGCAGGAAAAAACGGCCACCCAGCCATACCTCGGCATCGGCTATGCATTTGATGGCGAGTACATGATAGGTGATCGCACTGCGCGTAATACGGCTGTCAGCCAAGGCGATTACTATCTGCTGCCTATTCGCACCCGCGAAGTGCATTTCTTGTCGGGTATTTTGCAGCATGATTTAACCCCTACCACCCACATCAACCTTGTAGGCGGCTGGGCATATGACAGGTTTGGCGGTAACGGTCCACAAATCGAAGGACGCCTCACACAAGATATCACCGATGATGTCGAGGTAGGTGTGCGCGGTCTGTATGGTCTGAGCAGAAACAGTGGCAATAGCGATGATGCAACCAACGTTGGTGCACATCTGATGTATAAATTTTAACGTTGAAGTGAGAGTACTACCATGAACGGACAACGCAAAATCTTTGGCTTTCGCATTTCTGCCTTAGTCGAGACAATCATTGGCTTGGCATTGCTGCTTGTGCTGGATTTAGCGATAGGCGATGGCAATCGCTACTGGGATTACAACCCTCATCCATTCTGGATTGTGGTGCTTATCGTAGCCGCACATTACGGCCCTGTTGAAGGTATTTTAGCAGGTGTACTTGCTTCATTATTCTACCTTGTGGGCAACGTACCTGCTCCCGCAGCCGATATGCCGCAGTGGGATCATTACTATGCCGTATGGAAGAACCCCATCTGGTGGATTACCTTTGGCTGGATAATCGGTAGCGTGCGTGCGCGCCATATGAAAGAGCGCAACACACTCGTGCGTGAACTCGATGAATCGCAGCAGCGCGAAGAGCTGATTTCGGATTCCTACAAATTTGTAAAAAGCCGTAAAGAAGCACTCGAAATTCAGGTATCAGGTCAGTTGAACTCTTCTATCGAGGCATTCCGCGCAGCGAAATCTGCCGAAACACTTGATGCCAAAGCCGTGATGCAGGGTATTGAGCGCTTGGTGAAGGCCGTGCTTGGGCCACAGAAATTCTCTCTGTTTTTGCAAAACGATAACAAGCTCGTTGCCAGCATCCTCCACGGATGGGGCGCAGGTGAGCCACTTTCGCAAGAGATCGATTCGTTCAGCCCAGTGTATCAGAACGTTGTGGGTCAACAGCAGACACTCTGTGTTGCGAACGAACAGCACGAACAGATTTTGGCAAACCAAGGCGTGCTTGCAGGCCCCATCAGCGACCCTGTAACGGGACGTGTTATTGGTATGCTCAAAGTAGAGCAGATGGATTTTACCTCGCTTTCACTCAACACCGTTGAAACCTTCCGTTCGCTGTGCGATTGGATTGGCACGGCGCTCGTGAATTCGCGCAACTATCAAGAAGTAAAAGCAGGCAGCATTGTGAACCCAGATCGCAATGTTCTCACCTACAACTACTTCAAACGTCAAAGCGATTATCTGGGCAAGCTTGCTAAACGCGTAGGTTTCGATTTATCGATGCTGGTGGTGAAGCTCAACAACGCCAAAGCCATGGATGATGCTGAACGTATCACCATCGCACGTCAGGTGAGCGAGTCGGTACGTGCCGTACTACGTAACGTCGATTTAGCCTTCGATTATCAAACAGACGGCGAAGAGTTCTCAATTCTGCTGCCTTCCACTTCGCAGTCAGGCGCTAATATCGTGCGTGATAAAATCGCCAAGGACATTGAAAAAGCAATGCGTGGCAAACGCGATATCAACCTTACCTATATAGTGCAGGTTCTCCATGAAGCAGCTTAACGCTGAGGTATATCAGTATGTCGAGGATGTCCTCCGTCCAGAGGATATCCATGACACGCGCCAGATTTCATCGGCCAATGCGTCGAATGGTGTGTTTGTGGTGCTTGCACTCATCTTGAGTGTGGTGCACGGGTTCAACCTCTATCTCTTCCTTGGCACCGATCTGTGGCACGTGATTCCTGTGATGATTCACCTCATCATAACTGCCATCACGGGCGTCATCACTTACGGCCAATACAAAAAGGGCCTCGATGTACATCACCTCGCTGCTCTCGCGATTGTGAGTGCTGTAGCAGGTATCTTCGGTACGCTGGGTGCCTTGTTTGGCTTTATCGCCATGGTGTTTTTCCGCCAGCGCACCCATCACTTCAAAGAATGGTATGAAAGCATTTTCCCAACCGATAATCTTTCCGATCCTGAAATGATTTACGATGATATCGTCGAAGGTCAGGATGAAAACCCTCGTATGTATGGGGTAATGCCCTTCACCGATGTGATGCGTATTGGTTCAGAAGAGCAAAAGCGCCGTGCACTTTCACGCATGACCATGCAGTTCAACCCGCGCATGTCGCAGGCATTCAAATTTGCATTGCGCGATTCGAGCAATACAATTCGCGTGCAAGCTGCCACCTCGATTGCAAAAATCGAGAAGAAATTCATGACTATGCGCGAGCATATTGAAGCAGCGCGTGCGAAAGAACCTAAAAACCCACAAGTGCTATATGCTCTTGCACGCTTTTACGATGATTACGCCTTCACTGGCATACTCGATCCTGAAATCGAGAAAATGAACCGTGAACGCGCGATTTCGACCTATAAAAGCTTCCTTCAGCAAGATCCCAACAGCACCGAAGCGTGGGTGTCGATTGGCCGCCTGATGTTCAGAAACGAACAGTGGGAAGAAGCCGCCGAATGGTTCCGTCATGCAATGGATCGCGGCTGGAAAGTGAAAAACATGGTGCTGTGGTATTTTGAATGCCTCTACCGTCTTGGTGATTACCGCGCGCTTCGCCGCGCGATTGCCGAGCATGGGCGTGGCATCACCGCACAGGAAGAATTACCGCAAGAAGTGCGCGAAGCTGTCGCGCTCTGGCAGCAGGTAGCGTAACGGGCTCCTAGCCCAAGTAGAGGAATGAACGTCATGGTGAAACAAGGTAATTTTGGCAAAGCAGATGTATGCCTCATTCTGGAGGGCACCTATCCGTATGTGACGGGTGGTGTTTCCGGCTGGTCGCACGAGCTTATTCAAGAGCAGAGCCATCTGAGCTTTCATTTACTCGCCATTGTCCCACGTGATGCGGAGTTGGAGCTGAAATACACCCTGCCAAGCAACGTGGTGGGCTTAACGACCGTGCGCCTTAATGATTTACCCGATGGCGCCGATGTGTCTTCGCTGGTTGCAAACCGCCTACACGGCATGCTGCGCGAACCTATTGCCAGCCTCACCAGCCAAA
>JAIXZB010000069.1 GCA_027489915.1 Rickettsiales bacterium
CTATGCAGTTTATTGACCAACGTGCTTTATCTGACAAGACGGTAAGCCGTACACAGGCGTTTAAGATTGCAGAAGATATTTCGGAAGAGACAAAAGAGAACTTTGTGCCTACAAAGCATAAAGATAAAGTATCTGCGATACAGTGCTTACATTTGATTGATGACGCTATGAACAGCGTGCGTACAAGGCATGAGGGTTTAGAGCGTATTGCTTTTGCGAAAGTGAATACCGTAAGGGGTGTTCCTATCGATAGGAAAATCAAACCTGTGTTGAGGACGCTTGATGCGTTAGCTGTGCAGGCAGTTGGCCGCTAGTTCTCAACCCACTCGCTTTTTGGAATTCCCAACACATGCAACAGTGCGGTTAAATCGTTATAGCGGATGATGTGTTGGGCTTCGGCCTCGACTGCGGGTTTGGCGTGGTAGGCGATGCCTAAGCCTGCGGCGTGCAGCATGGGGAGGTCGTTGGCTCCGTCGCCGATGGCGATGGTTTTATCGTGCGTGATGCCTAGTGTGGCGGCGTGGCGGATGAGGGATGCGCGTTTGGCTTCTTTGCCTAGGATGGGTAGTTGTACGGTGCCGGTGAGTGCTTCATTTTCGATGTTCAGGGTATTAGCCTCATTGGCGTGGAAGCCTGCGCGGGCGGCGATGGCGCTCGTGAAGAAGGTGAAGCCACCAGAGACCAGCACGCAATGGACACCGCGCGCGCGCAAGGTGTGCACCAAGGTGCGTGCGCCTTCCATGAGGGTGATGCGGGTATCCAGCACGCGCTGCATTTCGCTGATGGGGAGATGTTTGAGCAGGGCGACGCGTTCGGTGAGGGCGGCTTCGAAATCCAGCTCACCGTTCATAGCGCGCGCGGTGATGGCGCTTACTTTGTCTTTGAGGCCTACCACATCGGCCAGCTCATCGATGCATTCTTGGTGGATGATGGTGGAATCCATATCGCTGATGAACAGCTTAGCACCCTGCACTGAGGAGGGGGTGAGGATGGCATCGATGTGCCAATGGTCTTTGGCTTCGTGGGCGAGGGCGCTGCGTAATGCGGCTTCATCGCGCACGCTCAGGGTGACTTGGTAGGCGCGGGGTTTTTCTAGCCACGCGGAGGCGGTGATGGTAGCGTATTTTTGCGCGAGTGCTGTCGCTTCTTCGAGGGGAAGGACAGTGTTTGCAGGGGCGATGAGTGTGAGATGGTGCATGTTCTTGAATAGTGGATGGTGAGTGGTGAATAGTAGATTGTATGCAGCGTAAGGCAATTGATATTCTGATGGGGCCGACGGCGAGTGGGAAAACGGCGCTTGCAATCCGTTCTGCAAAGCAGCGCCCGACCGTGATTATCAATGCGGATGCGATGCAGATGTATGACCGGTTGCGTATCATTTCGGCGCGGCCTACGGATGCGGAGTTGGCGCAGGCAGAGCATGTGCTGTATGGAAGCTGGAGTGCGTTGTTTCATGGCAGTGCGCAGGCATGGGTGGAGGATGCGGCGCAGGCTGTACGCGCTGCGTGGGATGCGGATAAGCGGCCACTGATTGTGGGGGGCACGGGGCTGTATATTCGGGGGTTGATGGAAGGGTTTTCGCCTGTGCCACCTGTGGATGATGCGGTGCGCGAGCATGTGCGGTTGCTTGAGGAAGTGCATGGAACTCAGGGGGTGCGCGAGGCGCTCTTGCGCGAGGATGCGGTGATGGAAGCACGGCTGAAAGCAGGTGACACGCAACGTATGATGCGGGCGCTGGAGGTGGTGCGGGCGACTGGCAAAAGCCTGGCAGAATGGCAGCAGCAAAAAGGTGTGCCGCCCTTGCCAGAGGCGGAGTTTACAACGTATGTGATTTTGCCCCAGCGGCAGGCGCTTTATGCGAAGATTGATGCAAGGTTTGAGGCAATGATGGCAGCAGGGGCGCTGGAAGAAGCGCGCAGCGTGATGGACATCCCGCGCTATTTGCCGATGATGCAATCGCACGGGCTGCCCGAGTTGTTGGCCTATATCGAAGGCACGATGGGGCGCGAAGAAGCTGTGGAGCGCGCCCAGCAGCACACCAGAAATTATGCCAAACGGCAGATGACATGGATTCGTAACCAATGCCCCCATGCGCTGGATGCAACTGCCTTATGTTAGGGAAACAGGGGTGTGAATGTTAAGGATGTATTAACAGAACTGTCACACACGGGGTGGTTGCGGTTGGATAAAACGGCAGCATGGAAAAATCCAGTGACAGTGTATACGCTACTAATTCTGCTGCGCAGTCGTTTTCGATGATGGTGCGCGATGTTGCGGCGCAGGCGGATAAAACAATCGCTAACCACTTTGCTAAATACTTTGATGATATGCAGCGATCGCTGGTGATGGGTTCGTTGCGTGCTGGCATTGATTTTCAGCCGCAAGCGGTTACAGGCACTGATATCATTTACCGTGTAGGCAGGCAGAAAGCTGTTTTTGAAGAACAGATGCTACCTAAGATTCATGATATGGATTCGTTTTACTCAGCGTGTATTGATTTTGTGGATACACAGATGGAGCAATTATTTTTTTATAATAATGGCGTGCTGAGTGCGCACATATCGCGCGATTATTTACGTAGTATGGTGCAGGGGGTGCGTAGTTGGATGCAAGCAAAGGGTGACTTGAGCCCTGCTGATTCTGCAAAGTTTGAGCGTATTCTGGCGTATGAGGAGCTTGGGCTTAGATCTTACAAGGCGCTGTGCGGAGTGATGCTGAAGGGAGGCGATGACCCAAGTATTATTAGCGTTACGCTTAAGGCGCTTGAGGTGCCACTTACAGGCGAGCATGGTGATGTGCAGGAAACGCCGCAAGCACATTTAGGTGATGTGCGTGCATGTTTTGATGGGGTGGTGCGCAAGACTGGGCTTGATGTGAAAGCAGGGCTTGAGATTCATCCGAACCTCATGCTCATGGCGGCGACATTGCGTGAAATTGCACAGGTGAAAATGGCAGCAAAGCTGCAATCTATGCCCGAGAAAGAGGCAAAAAAAATAGCAAGTAAGGTTGAGACGCATTATTTGGGAGAAGCACTTCGGGAGGTGTATGCTGCATCGTACAAGGCAGAAGATGCAGCGGCGGAGTTGTTACTTGCACAGAAACATGCAGACGCGCTGCTTGCTAGTGCAAAAGGCTTGCCTGAGGACATTGATGAAAAGCTGGAGGCGATTCATAGGCTTGCGATGCTGGAGGGGCAGAAGGCCATTGCTGCATCGGAACATCCTGTGAGGCCAAAGCATGCTCCCAATAGCGCATGGATGAAAGAGGAGGCGGGCATTGGAACTGTGACCCGCGCAATGAGGGATTGGAGAGAGCTTGATGCCGATTTGAAAGTGCCCTTAATGGCTGCCAAACAATTAGATACCATTGTGAATGTGCTGGATAATGCGGTGGATGATTCGGCTGAGCGTATCATGTATGAGGGCATGGAAATGAAGGTGATGGATGGGCTTAAGGCCTATATTTCCTGTGTGCGAAGGGAGACGGGCAAGCTTATGTTTGGCAGCAAACATTATGATGCGGATGCGGTTTTGAAGCTTAGCCATGTTGAAAGAAAATGTGATCTCGCGCTTGAGAGTGTGTATGCTATGATGCCTTTGGTGATGGATTATACGGGCGATGCTTACGATAATTGCTATCTGTATGCGCTTTCGAAGGCAAAGGCGGAACGTGGCAAGCAAATGCAGGATTTTGATAAAGACGATTATGAGCATGCGGCAAAAATTGGTAAAGAAGCATTTGTGAAAATACTCAAGGATCAGGGTATTTTTGAGACAAAAAATGATACGCCGTATTTGCCAGCGTTGCATGCGCGCTGCCAGTATCTTGCAGGGCTGAGGGATGGCCGCGATGCAACTTCGGATCATAGCCCGTTGACTGTTGAAGGTAAGGCTTTGAAGATGCTGTTTGGTATGCTGGATACGATGCCGCGGATGTTGAATGATCGCAATAAGCCAACGAAATATGCATATTTGGAGCCTTCGGTATTGCATGCTGCACTGAAGCATATGGATGATGAAGTGAGGCATTATAATTCTTCTCAGAGGACGCACTGATGGGGAAAAAATCGGCAGTTGCAACGCTATCGACGGAGCGTTTGAGTGAAATGTTCACGCAGGCTGCACTGCGTGCTGCGCATAAACATGCAGTGATATTGGATGTGAGCACGCCTGTGCAGCCGCATTTGCTTACCTCGCGCGATGGGAAATGCTATGATCGTGCGTTTCCTGCTGGTATTGATGCGCATTATGCGGATACGGGTATGGATTATGTGGGTGTAGATACATCTGATTGGGTGAGAGAGCAGCACCGCGAGCACGGAAACAAAGCGGCGCTTTCGGAAGATAGTGCGTTTATACGCAATAATCTTGAGCAAATATTACTTCACGCACACAAGAATATATATTTTGTGGGACAGAACGTTGAACCTAGTAATGTGGTGATGTTATGCGACAAGCTGGCTGATGATGCAGTGGGGAATGCTGTTGTATTCGGGAATGAAAAAGAAAGCCTTGTGTATGCCAAACAATTTTTAACAGAATTTCGGCATGAATATGCGCAGGTATGTTCGGATATGCAGACGCTTGGTGCATTAAAGCGCTGTGAAGACAAGTTGGATATTGGCCTAGAGGCGATTGGCGTCATTGAAAGAAAATGTACCTTCCGCGAGGGATGTAGGGATTTTTTTGATCTTGGTTTGGCGCGCGTGATGGAGCAAAAGCGCGCAGAGCACGGTGAAGATGTTAAGCCCGATGATGACGATATAAAAATGGCGGGCTTGCAGGCAAATGGAATTTACGCGTTTTCGATGCGAGATTTGGGAATAGCGAATGATACGAAGCCCATGGTAACGTTTTATGGGTTCGCAGTGCTGCAACGTGCGGTGTATGTTGCAGAAGTCGAGTTTATGCGACTGCCCAAAGACCATCCATTAAAGCAAGGGAGTGTGTCGCAGGGGCTTACTATTTACAGGACAAAGCGAGCGCCTGAGCTTGTGCAAGAGGCTTACATGCGCTTTCCGCCTGTGGCTGCAGAGAATGCCAAAGAAGTTAAGCTTGGGCCGTATAATAGCTATACGCACGATACGAAAGCGCTGTTTGGTGCTATTGAATGGCTGGATGCGCAGCGCGCGCTGGTAGCAGAGCGCAGCCGCTAAACCATCCTATTGACCTTACGTGCGCCTCGCTTTAGGGTTGCGGCCTTACTATATGGGGGCGTTATGGCGGCGGATGCTAATCAGGCAGTGGAGATGACGGGCGCGGAAATGATCGTGCGCGGGATGCTTGATCAGGGGGTTGAGGTGGTGTTTGGCTACCCTGGGGGTGCGATTCTGCCCGTGTATGATGCGCTTTTCAGGCAGAACAAACTGCGCCATATTCTGGTGCGGCACGAGCAGGGTGCGGGGCATGCGGCAGAAGGATACGCCCGCTCGACGGGCAAAGTGGGCGTGGTGATGGTGACCAGCGGCCCAGGGGCAACCAATATGGTGACGGCACTAATGGATGCCTACATGGATTCGATTCCACTTGTGTGTTTTTCGGGGCAGGTGCCGACGCATTTGATTGGCACGGATGCGTTTCAGGAAGCGGATATTACGGGCATTACACGGCCTTGTACCAAGCATAATTATCTGGTGAAGGATGTGAATGATTTAGCGCGGGTGATTCATGAGGCGTTTCATGTGGCGCGCTCGGGCAGGCCGGGGCCGGTGTTGATTGATATTCCGAAAGATGTGCAGAACACGCTTGGGATGTATAAGAAACCGACCAGCGTGCGTGCTTCGATTCGCGAAGATACCAGCATCGATGAGCGCGCGGTGGAGCGTGCGGTGGAGTTGATGCTGCGGGCGAAGAAGCCAATTTTTTATGTTGGCGGCGGGGTGGTGAATGCGGGCGATGCGGCGTGCGTTACGCTCGGTGATTTGGTGCGCATGACGGGCTTTCCCTGCACCACAACATTAATGGGGCTTGGAGCATTTCCTGGAACGGATTCGCAGTTTGTGGGGATGCTTGGCATGCACGGTTCGCTTGAGGCGAACATGGCGATGGCGGAATGCGATGTGATGATAAATCTCGGTGCGCGTTTTGATGACCGTGTAACGGGACGGCTTGATGCGTTCTCGCCGAAATCGAAAAAGATTCATGTCGATATTGATGCATCGAGCATCAATAAAATTGTGAAAGTGGATGTGCCGATCGTGGGCGATGCGCATGCGGTGATGCGGCTGATGATTGCCATGTGGAAGAAAAAGAAAGCCGCATTTGACCGCGAGGCGTTGGCTAAATGGTGGAAGAAAATTGATGGCTGGCGCGGCAAAGATTC
>JAIXZB010000172.1 GCA_027489915.1 Rickettsiales bacterium
AGTTCTGGACTTGATTTCATAATGTTAAGTGCAGCGTTCGCCGCCGTTACGCATGAGGCAGGGAGTCCAGTTGAAAAGATAAAGCTTCGCGCCTGACTTATGAGATGCTGCATTAAGACACTACTACCTGCCACATAGCCGCCGTAGCTACCCAGAGCTTTGGATAAGGTACCACTTATTACATCTGCGCTGAAAGGCTTCACAAAGCCAAGACCATGTGCATCATCGACCATGAGCCAGGCATCGTGCGATTGCGCTATGGCTTGGATTTCGGCAATGGGGGCACAATCACCATCCATGCTGAACACAGATTCGGTCAATATTAGGCAGTTACTATGGGCGCTTCGGTGGGTTGCAAGAAGTGATGTGAGATGCCCCATATCATTGTGTGCGAACCGTTTTACGGTGGCGCCGCTTAGCTGCGCACCATCAAGCATGCAAGCGTGAACAAATTTATCGGCAAGAATCAAATCACCTTGTTCCACCAGTGCGGTTATTGCTCCAATATTGGCAAGGTATCCACTGCCGAATACCAGAGCAGATTCGGTTCCTTTATAGGCTGCAAGCGCTGTTTCTAATTCGCCAAACGCTTTGTGGTTGCCTAGCACTAGGCGGGAGGCTCCTGCCCCTGCTCCATGTATATCAATTGCAGCCATTGCAGCTTGCATCACGTGCGGATGGGTACGTAATCCTAAGTAATCATTGCCCGAGAAATGCAGGTAATCACGGCCTTCGTGGCGGGTTATAGGACTTAAAAACTCAATAGCATGCGTGCTTAAATGGCGTTTAAGTCCAGCATTTTCCTGCGTTTCGAGGCGGATTTTCAGAATGTCGTTCAATACTGGCAATTTGCCGCCCCACTGTTATAGTGCGCCTGTTTTTTAACCTTAAAGGCACGTATTATGTCAACTCACACCGATTCTGCGCCTCGTCATGACTGGTCGCGCGCGGAGATTGCAAATTTATTTGCACTGCCCTTTAACGACCTTCTATTTGAAGCGCAGCGCCAACATCGCATGTATTTTACTGCAAATGCAATACAGGTTTCAACGTTGTGTTCGATTAAAACAGGTGGTTGCGCTGAAGATTGCGGCTATTGCTCGCAGAGTGCGCATTACGATACGCCTGTGAAGGCTACTAAGATTCTTGATATTGAACCCGTGCTTGATGCAGCGCGCAAAGCAAAAGACGCAGGAGCCACGCGCTTTTGCATGGGTGCCGCATGGCGTAACCCCAAACCACGCGATATGGAAAAAGTAACCGCCATGATTCGGGGGGTGAAAGAGCTTGGACTTGAAACCTGCGCTACACTTGGCATGCTTACACCGCAGCAAGCAACGGATTTACGCGAAGCTGGGCTTGATTATTACAACCATAATCTCGACACCTCGCCTGAGTTTTACGGGCAGGTTATTACCACGCGCACCTATCAGGACAGGCTTGATACGCTTTCTTATGTGCGGGCATCGGGCATGAAAACTTGCGCGGGCGGCATTGTGGGAATGGGCGAATCACGCGAAGACCGCGTAGGGCTACTTCATGCATTGGCGACACTTCCAACGCATCCAGAAAGTGTGCCTATCAATATGCTGATGAAGGTGGATGGCACGCCACTTGAAGGCATTGCATCGCTTGAACCGCTTGAATTTGTCCGCACCATTGCGGTGGCGCGAATTATTATGCCCAAAAGCTATGTGCGGCTTTCGGCTGGACGCGAATATATGAGCGATGAACAACAGGCATTGTGCTTTATGGCGGGTGCAAACTCGATTTTTTATGGGGAAACTTTGCTAACTGCAAGCAACCCCGAAGAAGCGAAAGATAAGGCCTTATTTACTAAATTGGGCTTGGTGCCTGAAATGCTTGCCACATCATCGGTATCGCAAGCGGCATGATTTCAGCTTCTGCACCTGATTGGCTGCGCGTGGGGTGGCCGCATATCTGGCTGCCTTATGCGCAGATGCAAACGATTCCTGAGCCGCAAGCTGTGGTGGCAGCAGATGGTGCAACCCTGACGCTCGCTGATGGCAGGACATTGGTGGATGGTATTTCTTCATGGTGGACGGTGTGCCATGGGTATAATCACCCTGTAATTACCAAGGCCGTAGAGCAACAAGTTGCGCAATTTGCACATGTTATGTTTGGTGGGCTTGCGCATGCACCTGCCTACCAACTTGCGACTGCACTTAGCCGCATTGCCCCTGCGGGGCTTGAACGTGTATTCTTTTCAGATTCCGGTTCGATTGCGGTGGAAGTGGCGTTAAAAATGGCGCTGCAATATTGGCGTAATAAAGGCGAGAATAAGCGCAGTAAATTCATCTGTTTCAGTGGTGGTTATCACGGCGATACGTTTGGTGCCATGGCGGTGAGTGATCGTGGCGCATTTAACGGCGGATTCGATTCGGCTCTCACACGTAACTACGTGCTCGATATTCCGCGTGATGAATATGGCTTGGCAGAGTTTGAAGATACAGTAGCAGCGATAAAAAGCACGGTTGCAGCTATCATTATAGAGCCTCTGGTACAGTGTGCGGGTGGATTTCATTTTCACAGCGCCGATGTGCTATCGGAAATCCGCCGTGTGGCGCGTGAGCAGAATATACTCTTCATTGCTGATGAAATTGCGACAGGGTTTGGCCGCACAGGCAGCATGTTTGCCTGCAATGAAGCGGCAGTTATTCCTGATATTTTGTGTGTTGGCAAAGCACTCACAGGCGGCACGATGACGCTTGCTGCAACACTTGCATCGGCTGACGTTTTTGATGCGTTTTTGGGAACGGATATCGAAAAAGCACTCATGCACGGCCCTACTTACATGGCTAACCCCCTCGCCTGCTCGGCGGCACTTGCTTCGATTGCGCTGTTCGAGAGTGAGCCGCGCTTACAGCAGGTGGAAGCGCTGGAGCAACGTTTGTGGGATGGGTTGAAGCCGCTTATTGGTGGCAAGCACATAAAAGATGTGCGCGTGAAAGGTGCGATTGGCGTGGTAGAGCTGGAAGCAGGCGCGCATGATATGTTAGCATTGCGCAAAGCCTTTATAGCAAAAGGCGCATGGATTCGGCCATTTTCCAACTGCGTCTATCTGATGCCACCTTTTACGATTTCAGATGCTGAGCTTAATGTTTTGCTTAACGCAATACGCAGCGTTTTAGGCTAATTCATCGATATAGGATGCAATCACATCGAGCCCTTGTTGCCAAAAATCAGGCTTGCTTGCATCTAGTCCAAATGGCTTCAGTAATTCTTTGTGACGCAAGGTTCCTCCCGCTGAAAGCATTGCGATATATTTTTGCTCGAATTGTTTGGCGCGGCCTTTTTTCGCTTCAGCCTGATAACTGGCATAAAGCGAATTTACGAGGCAATCTCCAAATGCATAGGCATAGACATAGAACGGTGAATGGATGAAATGGGGGATATACATCCAGTAGCTGCTATATTCGGAATCAAGCTTAATGGCGGGGCCTAGGCTTTTGCTTTGTACATCCATCCAGATTTCACCTATGCGCTCGGCTGTCAGCTCGCCCTGTGCGCGTTCAGCGTGAACGCGGCGCTCAAACTGGCAAAACGCCACCTGACGCACTACAGTATTGAGCATATCTTCGATTTTAGAGGCGATGAAATATTGACGCTTTTTTGCATCTTTCTGTTGCGAAAGCAGCGATTGGAAGGTTAGCATTTCTCCGAATACGGAAGCGGTTTCGGCAAGTGTTAGCGGAGTATCCGCCATGAGAGCGCCTTGCTTTGCGGAAAGCACCTGATGCACGCCATGACCCAATTCATGGGCGAGCGTCATCACATCACGGATTTTGCCTTGGTAATTGAGCAGCAAATAGGGGTGCGCGGAAGGTACGGTTGGATGTGCAAACGCGCCAGGTGATTTGCCTTTGCGAATGGGTACATCTATCCAGTGTTTATCGAAAAATACTTTGCCGTGTTTGGCAAGTGTGGGAGAGAACGCAGCGTAAGCTTCAAGTACAATAGACTCGGCTTTTGGCCAGTCTATCGGCTTATCATCCATTGCGGGGAGTGGCGCATTTCTATCCCAGTAATTAAGGGATTTTACGCCAAACTGTTTAGCCTTCCACTTATAGTAACGATGCGAAAGACGTGCATAATTCTTCTCAACTGTATCAAGCAAAGCATCGACCACTTTATCTTCTACCTGATTACTGACGTTACGGGCGCTGATGGGGGCTTTAAAGCCACGGGACGAATCATCAATCGCTTTGGATTTGGCGAGGGTGTTGGTGATGAGCGTGAATAATGGTGAATTTTCGGCAAATACGCGGGCTACTTCGTGCGCTGCGGCTTCACGGGTTTTAGGGTCTTTGTGCGAGAGTAAATCTAGTGCTTCGGCTGAGCCCATTTCTTTGTTTTTTACTTTGAATTTCAGGCGCGCAATCGACTCATCATACAAACGCTGCCATGCATTTTCGGTGACAGATTTCTCGAGTATATACTGCTCCAACGTATCTGCTAGCTGATAAGGCTTTAGCGCCCTTACATCACGCAACCAAGGTTGATAGTGTGCAATGGTTTTATGCTTCAGATGTGTTTTGATAGCAGCATCGGTGAGCTTGTTTATCTCTAACGTGAAAAAGAGTAATTGCCCTGAAAGCGCCGTTACTTTTTCTATCGTATTTTGATAAAACTGGGCGATTTTTGCATCGGTCATATCGCCCGCATAGAGAAGCTGGGCGTAACTTGCGAGTTTACCGAGTGTATCTTGCAACGCTTCGTATTGCGTGATGGCTTCACTCAGAGAAGCGGAAGATAATTTAGCTATTTTTCCTTGGTACGATTTGGCGAATACACTTGCTCGCGTGGTTACACGCTTTACATCGCGCGCAACATGCGTGTGATCCGAGGATGCGTAGAGATCGCTTAAATCCCATGTGGGCAATACTGCTTTCATTGCTCGACCTTTTGTTTCTGTGATTCAGGAAGTGGTGCCATAGGAACTTTCAGATTTGGCAATTGCTTGGCTTCGGCATTATGCGGCTTTAACGCCTCACGTAGAACTAGCGCCATAAGCTCTTCGAAGGTGGTTTTGCCGATTTGAAATGCTCCATCACGCACGCGGGTGATATCGCTATTTAAATCTTTTGATTCAGCCAGCTTTTTGCCTGTTATCTGCATCACCATAGCATCGGCTAAAAATTCGTTCGAAGCATTAATCACTTTATGCTTACGAAGTTCGGCAATGATAAAAGGTGCATTTTCAATATTTATATTGGCAGTGCCCACAGGCAGCACATCTTTCGCGCCACTTACAAAATCTGCTGAAGCATAAAGTGCTGCATCTCTTGTGGTTAAGTTAAATGTTTTTACCTTAATGGCTTTTTCCTGACCGTTATTGCTAGCAAAATCTTCGGGGGCAGAGGACAGCAAGCCGTCATAAGAGATATCAATTACCAAACCTATTGGACCATAAGGGAGCACTTCGTCGCTGCCTGTGATTTTTCCGATATCTGCGGTGAAACTGATGCTGCTACTTCCCTTTTCGCTTACGTTATTGGTGTAGTTGGAAATGATATTTTCAATAGAGATGGCATGTGTGGGATTTTCAAAGGGTGTAAGCACAACGTTGCGAATATCAATTTCTGTACTGCCCTCTCCGTTACCGCTGTCTTTGGCCGCGCTGCGGGTGTTTGTAATGAACGCACCTGCTTTCATGCCAATGCTGAATTGATTCCAAGGCTTGCCACGCTCGCTTTCAGGACCATCTATAAGCATGGAATCGGGCAAAGTTATTTGGGTTTTGATAAATGGCTGGCTATTTATGCTTGTGCTATCCACCTGCATTTCGATAGGGGATTTTTGAATAAG
>JAIXZB010000198.1 GCA_027489915.1 Rickettsiales bacterium
ATTTCTGCTGCATCGCCTGCGCTGGCATCGAGATTTACGACGGTGCGCACAGGTACATTGGGGTGATTAAGGTCAGAGAAAAAAATATTGGCTTGCTTTAATTTACTCGATGCAAGCAGCGCGCCTCCTCCTACGTCGGCTTTCATGGTGTTGCCAGTGAAGTGCACGATGCCATCTACCCCCTTCACGGGGGCGAGGCCTGGGAGGTATTCCACGGTTAAATCGCGCGCCTGAACAGTGGCTTTGAGAAATGAGTCGGGCAGAATTTCTGCTTTCAAATCGGGCGGTGTAAGGCTTACTGCTGCCACGGCTTCGGGCGAGTAACCTTGCGTTATACTGCCTGTTACCCACTCACGCGCATTGGGTGCGAGGATACTTGGCCAGTATTTGTATAAATTACTAAGTTTAAGGTTATTTTGTTTTACGACACCGTCGATGTACCAACCATCGGCTTTTTTATGAGCTTTGCCTGAAGCAAGCAAATGCACTTCATCATTTTTAAAATCAACGGTTGTTACATTCACGCTTTGTAAATTATCGCTTATGGTCGCGTTGATGGCAGCGGATTCGAAATTCAAGGTTTCTGGGAACCACTCTGTATTCGAGAAACGCAGGCGTTTTCCCATCATAACACATTCGGCTTCACTCAATACACCTTCAATCATCCGCGCGCTCAAGGTGCCAGTTACAGCGCCTCTTAGTCCAATGAAAGGACCACAATCTCCTACTGCGCCGCAAATGAGGCCGATAGGAACATTCATGAGTTTGGATGCTACGCTTACATCCTGCGCGCTTCGGTTGTAACGGACGAGCGCATTTACAGAACCCACTTGATCGCGGTAAGAAAAATTCAGTCGGAATGCCCCCTGAAATCCCTGCGATTCTCGGTTGAAGGCTAAATCAGAATCGTATGTGCGCAACAGTACTTTTCCTTGTTCATCACGGATTGTGATTTTTGCATCTTCTAAAAGCAGGTGATTGAAGGGCAACGTCACACCTGAACTCGTTGCTTCAGATTCGCTTGATGCGTATAAGCTAGATATCGGAATGCTGTTTTCTTCAGATGAAAATCCCAGCATTAATTTTCTATCTGGTGTGCTTGTGAGCACCAAATCGGTGCGGGGAATCATTACCCAATCAAGTTTGGTATTTCCAAGCAACAGCATGGCTGGAGAAAACTTCACCTGAACAGAGGGAAACTCTGCAAATACTTTTCCTTGTTTTGACTCAAGCGCTATATCGCTTAGGAAAATACGGCCAAAGTTGTTCCAGCGCCGCCAATCGATGCGGGCTTCTTTAATGGAAATTTGAATGTTCGGATTGTCTGCATTCAGCGACGCCTCAACACGCGGAATAAGAAACCCTACATCGCGGGGGATGTAGGATATCCAAGCCATACATCCTGCAACTACTAATAGCGCAAGCGCCAGTAGGAAGAAAAAAAGTCGCGGAACATGCTTGACCATAGGATAAGGCTTTGAAACAGTGAAATAATGCAATTAGGGACTCTAGATACCATTAGCGCGCTTCCAAGTGCAAGCAATCCCGATGATTCGGCAAGGGTTTGGGCGACACTTCGTGAAAGTGATTCTAATCCATCACATGATATTTGCGCCGTGTTAGATCACCCTAAAGCGCGCATACTTGTGGATGCAGTTGCTGGAAACTCGCCTTATCTTGGGCGTATGCTGATGCGGCATCCTAGTGTGCTTGAACAATTTGCTACCGTTGGGTCGGATCATGCATTTGATGCTATCATGGCACCGCTACGCTTGCTTCCGTCCAGTTTGGCTGAGTGTATGCAAACGCTGCGCATTGCCAAAGAGCAAGTGGCTCTGCTTATTGGCTTGGCGGATATTACGAGTTTGTGGGATGTGCCGAATGTAACACGGCATTTATCGCTATTTGCGCAAGACTGTGTTGAAGCGGCATGCGTCTGGCTGCTACGGCAAGCTCAAGCAAAGGGCGAGTTTGCACCACATGATGTAGAAAATCCGTGCCTTGGTAGTGGCATTATTATTTTTGGAATGGGTAAGCTAGGAGCGTTTGAGCTGAATTATTCGAGCGACATTGATTTGATTATGTTGTTTGAAAAAGATGCAGTTCCCTACACTGGAACGCGTAGTATTCAGCATTTTATGAGTAAATTTGCACAAGATTTGGTGCATTTAATGCAGGAGCGCACGCAGGATGGCTATGTTTTTCGTACCGATTTGAGGCTGCGGCCTGACCCGATGTCGACTCCGCCTGCGGTGAATACGATGGCGGCACTGCATTATTATGAAACGGTAGGGCAAAACTGGGAACGTGCGGCGATGATTAAAGCCCGTCCTATTGCAGGTGATATCGAAGCGGGTGAGAGATTTTTAAAGGAACTAAACCCATATATATGGCGAAAATACCTCGATTTTGCAGCGATTGCGGATATTCATTCTATTAAACGTCAGATGAATATGACCAGCGGTAAGGATATTACTATTTCCGGCCACAACATCAAAACAGGCGCTGGTGGCATTCGCGAAATTGAGTTTTTTGTGCAGACACAGCAACTTGTTTGGGGCGGAAGACTGCCCCATTTGCGCGTGCGTGGCACACTTTTAGGCCTCGATTTTCTCTGCGATGCGGGCTTGATTGGAGCCAGCGCGCGCGATGCACTTACCATATCGTATTTATGGTTTCGTAAGGTGGAGCATGCGCTGCAAATGCGCAATGACGAGCAAACACACAGCCTGCCATCCGATGATGCAGGCCATGAGTGGCTGCGGGTTTTTCTTGGCTACCCTTCTCGCGAGGCGTTTGCTGCGGAATGCCTGATGCATCTGCAGCTGGTGCATCGCTATTATATTGACTCGATGGAAGGTGGTGCACCGCTTTCTGCTGGGGGGAATCTTGTGTTCACAGGCGTGGAAGCCGACCCTGAAACACTTAAAACGCTTGAGTCAATGGGGTATAAAGAAGGAAAAAAAGTTTCGGATATCATTCAGAATTGGCATAGGGGAAGCCGTAAATCTACGCGCTCCAAGCGCTCGCGTCAGGTGCTTACGGAACTTGTGCCACAGATATTGCGCAAGCTATCAGAAACAGCGAATCCTGATGCAGCCTTTTTTCATTTTGATGATTTTTTGGCAAAACTTCCCTCGGGCGCACAAATTTTTTCGCTGTTTGCGGTGCGCCCTGAATTACTTACATTAGTAGCAGATATTTTAGGCTCTGCCCCTGCTCTTGCAGACACAATGAGCCGTGAGCCGACCTTGCTTGATGCGGTACTTGAGCCTGATTTTTATAGTCCACTCCCCAGTAAGGAAGATATGCGCGCGCAACTGCAAGAACGGGTAAAGCATGCGCATGATTACGAACATCGGATGACAGTGATGCGTATTTTTAATAATGACAAGCGCTTTCAGGCTGGCGTGCAGATGCTGAAGCAGCAAATTACACCGCGCGCAGCCGGTGTTTTCTTATCGGATTTGGCTGAAGCAGTACTTGAAGTGACGCTGATTAGTATTCATGCGGATTTAACCAAGCAATATCCGCCCCTGAAGGATGCAACGTTTGCGATTGTGGGATTTGGAAAGTTGGGTGCGAGGGAAATGAGCTTTGGCTCGGATCTCGATATGGTGTTTTTATATGATGATAAGGGCGATGATTTAGAGCTACGCTCTCAGGTGCATCGCCTCGCGCAGCGGCTGGTGAGTGCGTTGACTTTAATGACGCGGGAAGGACGGCTGTATGAAGTAGATACACGCCTACGGCCTGGTGGAGCGGATGGTCCGCTTGCAACAAGCATAAGCGGATTTGATAAATACTTCACGGATTCGGCCTGGACATTTGAACTGCAGGCGCTCACAAAAGCGCGGGTAGTGGCCTCTAATAACGATGCATTTGCGAAAAGACTTGAAAGGGTTATCGCTAAGCATATCTGCACCATGCGTGATGCTGCTGTACTTCTCAAAGATATTGGCGATATGCGTCTGAGGATTGCCAGTGAGCATGGAACGCGCAATCCTTGGGCCGTGAAATATGTGCGAGGCGGCATTGTGGATTGCGAGTTTATTGCGCAAATGCTTGTGCTTACGCATGCGCATGCACACCCTACACTCTGGCATCAAGATTCGGCGCAAATATTTAGGAATGCGTTTACGCTTGGGCTCACCGAAGAAGCTTACGTTACCCCCTTGATAGAGGCGCGGGATTTCCTATCTGACTTGCTGAGTGTTTCACGCCTGATGAGTGATGATGTGCTAACCGATGATACGATGAGTGCAGGCCTTAAGCGCACACTCGTATCGCTAATGGGGGAAGATTCGTTTGAATCCCTTAAGGACAGGCTAATTTCTCATCTGGATTCGGTGAAACGAATTTATTCACTACTCATACCATCTATCACTTAGGAGATTTTTTATGAATAATGCCGCAGAAAAACAGGTTTTTACACTCAACGTGGGCGATAGCGCACCAGATTTCAGCCTTCCTGGTGATGGGGATTCAGTACTCGCACTTACTGATTACAAGGGCAAAAAGAATGTAGTGATATATTTCTACCCCAAGGATGACACCCCCGGCTGCACGATTGAAGCTAAAGATTTCCGCGATGCAATGGCGGATTTCGAAAAAGCAAATACCGTTATCATTGGTATTTCAAAAGATGCCGTGAGCAAGCATAACAGCTTCAAGGAAAAATATTGTTTGCCGTTTGCATTGGCGTCTGACGCGGAATCGGACGTGTGCGAGCGTTATGGCCAATGGGTTGAAAAAAGCATGTATGGCAAAAAATACATGGGCATTAACCGCGCCACTTTTTTGATTGGTAAAGATGGGGTGATTGCCAAAATTTGGCCAAAAGTGAAGATTGAAGGCCATGTGCAGGAAGTGTTAGCCGCAGCCAAGGCGCTTTAGAATAATAAATAATGTAAGTAGAAAAGCCCTTTTGAAGAGATTCAGAAGGGCTTTTTGCTATCTTCACAGAACCTTCACACACGTTGTGCTCAATTTACTGTAACTTCAGGTTAAGCAATGAATGGAGTTTAGTTATGGCTAAAGACAAAGGCAAAGGCACTGGCGGAGAAAAACCTCCTGTTGAAGTAACACCAGCTGCACCAGAGCAAGCCCCAACACCTCAAGCACCTGCTGCCGAAGCACCAAAAGCTTCTGAGCAGCCATCTCCAGCAGCTAATAGCAATGTTAAAGCTGAGCCAGTCAAACTTACAGAAGCACAGCGCGAACAAGCGCGGGCGGTTATTACCGCTCAAGAAAAAATTGACGTAGCTTTGAAGCCTGCTCGTGAGGCTTACTCTGAATACACCAAACTTCCAAAAGATGCTGCACCTGATGTAGTTACTGCTGCACAGGCAAAAGCAAGTAAAGCATTAAAAGACGGTCTAGGGACTGTTGCTGAAGAACGCAAAATTGTAAAAACTGCTGCGCCTGAAGTGAAAGCTGCGTTAAAAGGTTTCAAAAATGGAGCTTTCGGTGAATACCGCCTTGCGCGCACTGAAAAAAATATGGTTGGCGCTGGATATGAAGCAGCTAAAAATAGCTTCAAAGGTGAATGGAAAAATAATAAGCCTATCGCTTTTGTAAAAGGTGCTGGTGTGTTGTTCGGTGGTTATCTTTTGGTTGATGCATTCCGTAGTAAAACCGCAAATGATAACGATAGGAGCTGGGTATCGCGCGTAAGCGAAGGTGTTGCGGGTGCCGCCCTGGTAGCAGGTTCGGCTGTTGCTGGCAAAGTTCGCTAAACACTATTGGTATAATGCAAAAAAGGGTGGGGAATTCTCCACCCTTTTTTGTATCCTAGGCTTTGCCTTCCATCATCGCTTTCTGACGGGCAGCAGCTTCGTTGAATTCGTCTACTTCAGCTTTGATGGCGGCTAGTTCTTCGGGGCTTACGCTGGTGCGGCGCCAGCCTTTTTCGCCAGGCATCTGCACGAGTTGCAGCAACTGAGGGTCGCGCACGAAAACCATTTCATCGGTTATCATCCCTAAGTTTGGGGGAATATTGCATTTGGCGAGGCCAACGGTGGTGTATGGGCCTTCGCGGTACATACCGATCACAACACGGGGACGATCGATGAAGACCTGCGAGCCTCGTAATTCATCGAGCACTTCGCGGATGGATTTGGGGTATGCGCCTTTTTGTAAGTGGTGGACGACGACTACTGTTGTGCTTTTTTCGAGCGCGAAAGTTTCTATCGCTTCGAAGAAGGTGCTTACGACATCGGAATCATCTTCATTGCCAGTCAAGTATTTACGTGCTGGGTCAACGACCATGACGGGCACATCAGGCATTTTGTAGAGGCGCTCTATGAATTGAGGGAACTCCACATCTTCGCCGCCGAAATCGGTGCGGTGGAACATGAGGCGCTTGGCGCGGCCTTCGGGATCGAACAATTTACCGCGCGCGTTGATGATGGCGGGCCCATCTTCACCCGAAAAATAAATGGGAATGCCGTGGCAATGTTCTTTGTTCAGCGGCAGGCCAAGCCATGTAGGCTGTTCATCTTCGCGGTAATCGATGGCCATGCGCACGCATAATTCGTGCGCGATAGAGGATTTACCCGTCCCCCCCGATGCGGCAAGCACCACGATAGCCCCTTTGGGGATAAAGCCTTTGACCACGAAATCAAACTCAACATCCAAATCTTCGCGCATAGGGCCAGTGCGATCGAAGAGGAATAAATCGGAGGCGCATAGGCGATAAAACTCAAGGTTCTGCTCGATGAGTTTAGGATCTTGGCCAAATTTATCGTAGAGTTTTTGCTGGCGATGATATGCGTTCCAACACTGCGCGGCATCGAGTACGGGCTGGAGTTGGCGGCGACAGGCTTCAACACTTTGTTCAATCGTCAGTTCATTATTCAAACCTACCAACGTTGCAAAATCGGGGTGGATGTATGAGCCGTTTTTGGTGAGGTAAGAAAGGCCTGAAAGCATGTAGTAAGGAAAGTATTCTTCGCATTCGAGGTTGATTAAATCGCCGATGGCGCGGTTACCAGATACGGCTCCATCCTCGGTGGGCGTTAGCACCTCTTCTACACACGCAACGACTTTAATGCCTGCTTGTTTATTTTCCTCTCCACGCTCGAAAAATCCAAAAGGAACTGTTTGGTCGCGCACACGGCGGATGGTATCTTTGGTAACGAAATCCACGCCTTTAACGAGCGTGGTACACCATGTGATGCCTGATCCTAAAGGCTTGTAAGTGCCATCTTCCATAGGTTCGTGGATGATGGGGTTTAATAGTAATGTAGTGTTAGGGCGCGCACCAGCGCGGTAAAATTCGAGTATGAAATCAGTAGTAGCATCAAGCTCAGTTGCTGTGAACCAGAGGCGGATGCCAGGGGTTTCGGGAACCCACGGATCTTGTTCGTCGATTGAGTAAACAGACATTGCGCCGCGAAGGCCAAGACGGGCGTGGGCTGCGAAAATCCATTCCAACTCACGCACGAGTTGCGCCTTTAGCACTTCACGCGGAATGGGTTTTACGATGTCTTTTTTAGCGTCGCTCAATGCTGTCCCCTTATTACAAATTTAATCTAATGCAGATGGGGTATTAAATACAGGCTTCATGTATTGAAGGGGGCAGTTGAAAGAGTGGAATTACGCCAAGTGTTGCTTTTGCAGCAGCGAGGCGATGTAGGCTGGAACTTTGTCTACTGCTCGGCCGTATAACCGTTCTTCAAAAAAGCTCATACCTTCGGATGGCTCCAGATTGATTTCCATTGTATGTGCGCCTGCGTGGCGAGCAAGTGCCACCAAACCTGCAGCGGGATAGACTTTTCCAGAAGTGCCGATGGAGAGGAATAAATCGCAATTTTCAACTGCTTCGTGGATTTTATCCATGCCAAAGGGCATCTCACCGAACCACACAATATCGGGTCGTAGTGCTCCGATGCGACCCGTGATGGGCGATGGTGTGGTGGTTGTTATATCTTCGTGCCAGGGTAAGGATTGGCCTGAATCCAGGCAACGGGCGCGGAGTAGTTCGCCATGCATGTGAAGTAGCGCAAATCCATCCCGTGGGAGGATGGATTGCATGGCGCGGCCGTGTAAATCATCGACATTTTGGGTAACAAGCAAGCAGTTACCTCGCCAATGCGCCGCCAACTGGGCGATGGCGTGATGGGCTGCGTTTGGTTTGACTTCACTTAGCTGGCGGCGACGCTGGTTATAAAAATCATGCACCAGATCGGGATTGCGCATAAAAGCTTCGGGGGTTGCAACATCTTCGACGCGGTGGCCACACCACAGGCCTTCACCTGCGCGAAAGGTCGGCAGGCCTGAATCGGCAGAAATTCCTGCCCCTGTTAGTATAACAATATTTTCAAAC
This sequence comes from Rickettsiales bacterium, assembly GCA_027489915.1. Taxonomy (GTDB): domain Bacteria; phylum Pseudomonadota; class Alphaproteobacteria; order Rickettsiales; family UBA3002; genus JAIXZB01. Next base: position 8,330 of record JAIXZB010000198.1, read on the forward strand.
ATGATGTGTATAACAAAGAAGTCATTTGCGAAACCGCGCCTAGTTAATTACGCCTTACAGTAGATGAGGGTATTATGAAAATATGTATTTTAGGTTCGGGTGTACTTGGTGCCATCAGTGCATACTATCTGGGTATGCGCGGGCACGAGGTGCATGTAATTGAACGCCAACCAGAACCTGCGCGCGAAACCAGCTTTGCCAATGGTGGCCAGCTTTCCTATTCCCACGCAGAACCATGGGCGAACCCGCATGTATTTCCCCTCCTCTTCAAATGGATGTGGATGGAAGATGCGCCACTGGTGCTGCGCCCAAGGGCTGATGTGGAGATGACGAAATGGGGACTACAATTTTTGTACAATTGCTTGCCTGCGCGGGCACGGCGGCACACGGAAGTGCTATGGCGGCTTGGGCGCTACTCCAAAGAAAAAATGGAAGAAGTCATGGCTGACACTAGTATCGATTTTCACTATGTAGGCAAAGGTATTTTGCATGTGTTTTCTACGCAACAAGCGTTTGACCATGCGTGCAAGCAATCCGCACTTCAGGGGGCTATGGGGTGTGATGAGAGGATTTTGAGCGTTGAGGAATGTTTCCGTATGGAACCATCGCTACAACATTCGGCAAAGAAGATCTATGGCGGCATTCACGCACCGATTGATGCTTCGGGCGATATTCATGTCTTTACCAAGAAACTCGCGGCGCTATGTACAGAGCGTTACGGCGCAAAGTTTGATTTTAATGTGCAGGTGCTAGGGCTCGAGAAAGAGGGAAACCGTATATCGCGGGTGAAAACCAGTATGGGCGATGTGGTTGCGGATGCGTATGTTATGGCGCTTGGCTCGTATTCGCCTATTTACCTCAAGCAAGTGGGTGTGAAGGTGCCGATTTACCCTATGAAGGGCTACAGCGTAACGTTTGATGCCAATGATGCAACGCCTGAAATGAGCATTACGGATGCTGAGCTAAAAGTGGTATATAGCCGCTTGGGTGATAAAATCCGTGTGGCTGGAACGGCAGAATTTGCTGGCTACAACACGGCGGTGCGCAAGGTTCGCATCGACCCGATAGTGCGCGGAGTGAAGGCACTGTTTCCGAAAGCGGATTTGAGCCAGATGAGCGAATGGGCCTGCTTGCGTCCCTCGACCCCCGATGGACCGCCAATTATTGGCAAAACCTCGGTTGAGAATTTGTTTCTGAATACAGGGCACGGCACACTGGGTTGGACGCAAGCCGCAGGGTCGGGAAAACTGCTTGCAGATATTATCGAAGGTGTAACGCCAGAGATTTCTATTTCTGGGCTTACGGCCGATAGATATTAATGCAGGAATATCGCTCACATCTTTTGCCCCTTACGTTGCCTGAGCCGTTTGGTCGCATTGCACTCAATGTACTGGATTTTGGGCGAGTGGATGCCAAGCGTGTGGTGGTGTGTGTGCACGGACTAACACGTAATGCACATGATTTTGATTGGATAGCAAAATCGCTTACAGCGGAGGGGGCACGGGTATTTTCGCTCGATATGCCTGGGCGTGGTGATAGCCCATGGCTTTCGGAGCCGATGCAGTATGGCTATCCACTCTACATTGCCGCATGCCTTGCGTTTTTTGATAATTTTCACCTGCGTGGGGTGGAGTGGATTGGCACTTCCATGGGCGGGTTGATTGGGATGATGATTGCAGCAAGCTCACCCAACCGCATCAGCAAACTGGTAATGAATGACATTGGTGCGCGCATTTCGGCGGAAGGGATTGCGCGTATTATGCAGTATGTGAGCACCCTGCCCTCGCAATTTGATAATTATGCGGCGGCAAGTGCTTATTTACGCACTGCGTTTTTGCCATTTGGTATTGAGGATGAAGCCGTGTGGGCATCGTTTATTGCAAGCAGCCTGAAACCTTCCGCTGATGGTGCTTCCGTGATGCTTAAGACTGACCCTGCGATTGCGCAGCCACTACTTGCTGCTTCGGATGCGGGGGCTGGTGCACCAGTGGATTTAAGCAGTGTATGGGAAAATGTGAGCTGCCCTACTCTGCTTATACGCGGTGAGAACTCGGACTTGCTAGCGCCTGAGACGGTTTCTGCAATGATGGCGGTACATTTGAAGGCAGAAGCCGTAACCATCAAAGGCTGTGGTCACGCACCTAGCCTTACGACACCAGAGCAGATAAGAATAATTTCTGATTTTTTGATACGCGATGCGGGTCTTGCAAGCCGAGCCATTGGGATTTAGCGGGCGGCTGATTTTTTCTCCATACAATTATTGAATGCATGAATGCGAATATCATTCTTAGCATTTACGACTGAATCTGCGCCGTTCTTATTTTTAAAAGTAGTTTCAAAGGTTCGGGCAAAATAACTCGAATTCTGAGGCTTAAACTCCATGACACTGCGCGAAAGATCGTATGCTTCTTGTACGCAGGCACGGTAGGCGGCTATTAGTTTTTCATCACTCATTACAAATCTCCCCAGGCTATGGCGGCACTTTAAGGAAATTGGGATGTATGTGTGTTACAATCGTATGAAAGTAACTGACATATAGGTTTTTTTAGGGTATATTCAGTCTATGAATGAATCACGCATTGGCTCTAATCCCTTTCTTCGCGCGGCGGATACTATTCGCACGACGGGGCGTGTGGAAAGGGCAGAAATTGTTGAAGTCCCCACAGTATCGCGCCCTCAAACGCGCAGAGGCCCTCGTGCTATTCTTAACTACCTGCCCAGCGACAGTGAACTCTTTCAAATGATTGATGGTGCGCTGAATGCATTATCTAAGGGGTTGCGCTGGGATAGAGGCGCTATCTTGAATGTATTGGTGTAGCCATGGTGCCATTCAACTGGCAAGATGGGCTTAGTATCCGTTCTCTTCTCAGCGAAGATGAGGCGCTAATTTCGGATGCGGCGCATCAGTTTGCCCGTGAGCGTTTGTTGCCAGGCATTATTGAAGCCAACCGCCATGAAACATTTGATCGCGACATTTTGCGTGACATGGGGGCGCTTGGTTTGCTCGGCTCTACCATTATGGGCTATGGCTGCGCTGGCACCACCCATGTGGCGTATGGGCTGGTAGCACATGCGGTGGAATGGGTGGATAGTGGCTATCGCTCGGCGCTTTCTGTCCAGTCATCGCTGGTGATGCACCCGATTTATGCGTATGGGAATGAGGAACAAAAATCGAAATATTTGCCCAAGCTTGCAAGCGCGGAACTGGTGGGGTGTTTCGGTCTAACCGAACCCGATGCGGGATCAGACCCTGCGGGGATGAAAACACGTGCGGTGAAGGTGGATGGCGGCTATCGCCTGCACGGTTCTAAGACATGGATAACAAATGCCCCGATTGCCGATATTGCGATAGTATGGGCAAAGGTCTATGGCCATGCAGATGTTGAAGATGGAACGATTCGCGGGTTTATTATTGAACGTGCGGATAAGGGATTTGAGACGCCGAAAATTGAAGGCAAACTATGTTTGCGCGCATCGACCACGGGCATGATTATGATGGATGATGTGTTTGTGCCCGACGAACGCGCACTGGATGTGAGCGGACTTAAAGGCCCGTTTGGGTGTTTAAATAAAGCGCGTTACGGCATTGCATGGGGCGCGCTTGGGGCGGCGCAGTTTTGCTTGGAAACCGCGCGAGATTACACATTGCAGCGTCATCAATTTGGCAAGCCACTGGCTGCAAACCAGCTTATTCAGAAGAAACTCGCTGATATGGTAACGGAAATTTCCCTTGGTCTTGGGGCAGCACTTCAGGTAGGGCGCTTGCTGGAAAATGACACGTATGCGCCTGAGATGATTTCACTGGTGAAGCGCAATAGCTGTGGCAAGGCGCTTGAAATTGCCCGTACCGCCCGTGATATGTTGGGTGGCAACGGGATTGCGGATGAATACCATGTGATGCGGCATATGTTGAATTTGGAAGCGGTGAACACCTATGAGGGAACGCATGATATTCATGCGCTGATTTTAGGCCGTGCAATTACTGGCATTCAAGCGTTTTCGGGATGAGTTCTGGGCTCGATACATTAGGCTTTGCGCATTTACTTGCGGATGCGGCGGGAGTGATTGCCAAGCGCTATTTCCGCACCCCTGTGCAGGTGGATGTAAAGGCAGATATGTCGCCTGTGTCTGTAGCTGATCGTGAGATTGAGGCAGCACTACGGGCGCGCATCAGCGAAACGTTTCCCGAGCACGGCATTCTCGGCGAAGAAATGGGCGAAAGCCAGATGAGCCGCGATTATGTGTGGGTGATTGACCCGATTGATGGCACACGTGCGTTTTTAGCAGGGCGGCCAACTTTCACCACCCTTATTGCGTTATGTTTTCAAGGCACACCGATTCTGGGCATCGTGGATCAGGCTATTCTGGGCGAGCGCTACTCGGGCGCTGTGGGACAGCAAAGTGTACTTAATAAAACATCATTACATACACGCGACTGCGAGCGCTTGCATCTGGCAAGCTTTGCCACCACCTCGCCTGCCTATTTTGGTGCGGATACTCGCTACGGGTTTGAGGGCCTGCGCGATGCCTGCGCGGATGTGATTTATGGCGGAGATGCTTACAACTATATGCAGCTTGCGGCTGGACATATGGATGTGGTGGCCGAGGCTGGGCTTAAGCCTTATGATGTGATGGCATTGCGCCCCATAATTGAAGGTGCAGGCGGAAGCATAAGCACATGGGGAGGCGCGCCGCTTACATTGTCGCAGTATCAAACGGTGGTGGCATGTGGCAGTGAAATATTACACCGTGATGCGCTTAGTATTGTGGGGCGTTAGAAAGAACGCACTGCCTGTTCCAAGGCTTTTTCTATAGTGGTTTTGCAGCGCCTAACTGCCTCAGTAGCTTGAATCTCCCCTACTTCACCTAATTCCACCAGTAATTTTATCAACTGTTTTTCGTTTGCATGGGCTGGGCGACGGTGCACGAATTGTGTCGGCGAGATAAGGGCAAGAGCGTAATTATAAGCAAAGGATTCAAGACACACAGATAAATTTGCTATTTTAAATGCGTCTTGGGTTAGTTCTGGCCCCAAAAGTTTAATCAAAAACTCCTCCACATGGCTTTGTGATGAAGGATTTTTTTCTTTTTCAATCAATGCTAATGCCGCGTGACTTATCAGACTAGCGAATGTTGTTGATTTTGAATCGCTTGCTTTTTTTAGCCTACTAACCATATCGGGGATTTTTCCCACTTGAATGTGACCACTCAGCGCGTCAGACGCATCTGAGAGTTTGGTTTTTAGAATATCTAATCTGTCCTCGTTCATACTGCAGGTTTAGCCAATATTTGCTGGTTGCTTCGTGACATTTTTGTGAATAATAGGGCTACATGAACAAAATTTTACATATTGTGGGGGCTGGGCTTGCGGGGTCGGAGGCAGCTTGGCAGGCAGCGGAAATGGGCTGCGAGGTAGTACTGCATGAAATGCGCCCAGAGCGGCCAACAGAGGCGCATCAAACTGGGGATTGTGCAGAGTTGGTGTGCTCGAATTCGTTTCGCTCGGATGACCATACGCGCAATGCAGTCGGGTTATTGCATGAGGAAATGCGGCGTTCACACTCGTTGATTATGCACTGTGCGGATGCGCACAAGGTGCCTGCAGGAGGGGCGCTGGCTGTTGACCGCGAGGGATATGCTCGGATGGTGACAGAGCAGTTGCGCGCTCACCCTCGCATTCGGTTTGAAGCGC
>JAIXZB010000110.1 GCA_027489915.1 Rickettsiales bacterium
GTCGATTGGGGTGTTGGAAGGAAGCAAAGCCACTATTTCCGCCGCTTCCATCCTCATGAAACATATTACATGGAGTGGCACCACCCTGCGCAACCAAAGCCGTACAGAAAAAGCTGCCATCATGGAACGGGTGCGCAAAGAATTGCTGCCACTGGTGGCCTCTGGAGCGATTGAGCCCGTGTTAGATAGCAGTTTTTCGCTCAAAGATGTCGATAAAGCGCACGAACGCATGGAGAATCGCTTGAACTCAGGGAAAATTGTATTAGAAGTGCGTGCAGAGTCCGATGATACAACACAGGACGAGACGCTCAGCGAATAGGAGACTACGATAATGGCACTACCCCTTATGCCCAAAGCAACCGCCGTATGGCTGGTTGAGAATACCACCCTCAGCTTTTCGCAGATTGGCGAATTCTGTGGCATGCACCCGCTCGAAGTGCAAGGCATCGCTGATGGCGAAGTAGCCATAGGCATCATGGGCCAAGACCCCATCGCCTCCGGTCAGCTCACCCGCGATGAAATCGAAGCAGCGCAAAAAGATGCGAAATATGTACTGAGCCTGTCAAATAAATCAGCGGCCTTCATGCAGAAAAAATCCAAAGGTGCGCGCTACACCCCCGTTGCGCGCCGCCAGGACAAACCCGAAGCCATTGCATGGATTCTTAAGCACCACCCCTATTTGCCCGATTCCAAAATCGTAAAACTGCTAGGCACCACTAAGAAAACCATTGATTCCATCAAGCAGCGTACGCATTGGAACATCAACAACATCAAGGCGAAAGATCCAGTGCTTCTTGGCCTGTGCATGCAGATGCATCTCGATGAAATGGTGAAAAAATATCGCCCCGCCCACATGGATGCAGCGATAGCCGAAAGCAACGAAAACGACGCGGCATAATCAGGAGCGCCGCTTGAGCACTGCGCCGCACATCGATGAACGCTCGCTCGATGCGCTGTCGCGCTCCAAGGATGTACGCATACTCGTCATAGGTGACGTCATGCTCGACCGTTTCTTATATGGAAGCGTCGATCGCATTTCGCCCGAAGGCCCCATTCCCGTATTTACACTCGCACGTGAAGAGCGCATGCTAGGGGGCGCAGGAAATGTGGTGCGCAACATTCTATCACTCGGTGCACAAGCAACCTTCGTATCTGTCATAGGCGATGATACGGTGGGCAAACAACTGCTAGGGTTGGTCGAAAAAGAGGCGCGTCTTGTGCCTTATTTATTCACCGAAAAAGAGCGCGTCAGCACCAAAAAAACCCGTTACGTCGCTGCCAGTCAGCAACTGCTGCGCGCCGACCACGAAACGCCGCACAGCATCACTACTGCCACCGAAAAAAGTATTATCGATATTCTGCAAAGCGAAATCGCCTTGCATCACGCTGTGGTACTATCCGATTACGGCAAAGGTGTGCTTACCGAAGCTGTGGTGCAAGCAGCCATCATCCTCGCGCGCGCAGCGAACATTCCTGTTCTGGTCGATCCCAAGCGCCGCGACCTCTCTTTATATAAAGGCGCAACCCTCATTAGCCCCAACGCCAAAGAATTCCTGCTCGCCACAGGCCGCGATTCGTATGATGCAGCGCAAGCGGATAGCGATGCAACCGCCCTCGTTGCCAATCTCGCTCTTGATGCACTGCTCGTCACCCGCGGCGCGCACGGCATGCAGCTTACCCTAGCCGATGGCAGCCAGAACCATATCCAAGCAACCGCGCGCGATGTGTTCGATGTGTCAGGTGCAGGCGATACCGCTATAGCTACGCTTGCTGTGGCAGTAGCATGTGGCCTGAGTTTGCACGAAAGTGCGCGCATCGCCAATCTAGCTGCTGGAATTGTGGTGGGCAGGCTTGGCACGGCAGTAGTATATCACAGCGATCTCACCACCGCCATTCACGCCGCACAGTCACTTGCACTAACGCACAAAATCATGCCACTTGCGCTGGCAAGCGATCAGCGCGCCAACTGGCAGCGCGAAGGCATGCGCGTAGGTTTCACCAACGGCTGTTTCGATATCATGCATGCAGGCCACGTCACATTACTAAACGATGCTAAAGCGCAGTGCGATAAGCTCATCGTTGCTATAAACACCGACGCCTCCGTCAAGCGCCTCAAAGGCGAAACCCGCCCTGTGAATGCCGAACATGACCGCGCGCTGTTGCTTTCAGCCATCGCCGCCGTCGATGCCGTGGTGCTGTTCGATGACGATACACCGCTCGCCACCCTCACCGCCCTGAAGCCCGATGTGCTCATGAAAGGTGCCGATTATACCAAAGAGCAAGTTGTCGGCGGCGAACTCGTGGAATCCTACGGCGGTAAAGTCGTATTATTGCCCCTCAAAGAAGGCTACAGCACCACTGGCATCATCGCCCGCGCTAGCCAACCCGCGGCATAAATTAACACTAAATTAATACTTCTGCGCTAGGGTTGCAATGCGGCATAAGTGCCACAGGTTAAAAACAAAACCCAACAGGATATACAACATCTCTCACTTGCATTTTAACAAATATCACACCATTCGTTATGATGCATACAAATATATAACACAGGGGTTCTATTATGACTAAACGCAATACCAACCGTAAAGGCTTTACGCTCGTCGAGCTTGCCATCGTACTCGTTATTATCGGTCTCATCGTAGGCGGCGTGTTGGTAGGTCAGGATCTTATTAAAGCAGCCACCTTGCGCTCTGCTGTTTCGCAGCTCGAGAAGGTCAACGCTGCAGCAAACACCTTCTACACCAAATATAACGGCTACCCAGGCGATCTGCTCGCAAGCCGTGCCACTGCTTTCGCGCTTCAAGCACGTGCAGGAACAGATGCTCGCGGCGATGGTGATGGTATTGTTGAAGGCCATAACGCTACTACAGCTACAGCCAACGCTTTAGGATCTGAGAACGTTTTGTTTTGGAGAGATTTATCTGCAGCAAGCTTGGTAGCTGAAGGTTTCACTACAGCAACCGATGCTCCAGCTGTAAGTTTAACAGGTGTTACAGCAACGGGTTACTTACCAACAAGCCCGCTACGTGAAAGTACTTTTGTTACCATTCTTGCTTCCAGCGGTCGTAACTTTTACTATGTGGATCAAATCAACTCTACTGCTGCTGCCACTGGTGTGATTACTAGCTCTGGCAACGGCCTCAGCCCTATCGAAGCTAAAGGTATGGATGAGAAAATGGATGATGGTTTGCCAACATCGGGTACCACCCTTGCTGTAACAGGTATCACTAACACTGGCGTGAACTACACCGCAGATGCTGGTACTGCCGTAACAGCAGGAACATCATCTCCAACCGCGTGCGTGAACACTACACCAACGCCAGATGATTATAACCTTCAGGATTTAGATGCGAGCATCACCAACTGTGCGCTGGTTATTCGCTCTAGCTTCTAAGCGTTATACCTAGATACTATGCAAGGGCGCCTTCAGGCGCCCTTGTTTTTTCTATCCACCGCACATGTTTCGCGCATTTCATCTGTTGACCGCTGCGAATCACTCGTTTATATCCGCCAGACACAATCATGTTGGGGCGTAGCCAAGCGGTAAGGCACTGGTTTTTGGTACCGGCACGCCCAGGTTCGAATCCTGGCGCCCCAGCCAACACCTCCACCAAGGAGGTCTAAGAAAGTCCAAAATAGCCTTGTAAATCAAGGTTTACCGCAAGAAGTTATTCTGCTACCCTCCACTGACGTTTTATGAAATCTACCGCCAAATGGGAGTCATTTTGGCGGTAACAATGAAACGTCATTA
>JAIXZB010000098.1 GCA_027489915.1 Rickettsiales bacterium
CAACAGGTACTGGTGCTGCCAACTATATCTTCCGCGCTTATGGTAATATCATCAATAGCAGTAACGCTGGTATCGCCACCTCTGCAGGCACCAGTAATATTACCTTTCAGTCCGATTTCGATGCTAATGGCGATGGTGCCGTAAGCTTAACGGGAGGAACCATAGCCAGCAATGGCGGCAGCATCACAGTTGGCGGAGGCAATGGTGTTATCACGGCAGGAAATGGCTACGCACAAGGCAATAGCACTTATGCTTCTGGTGTGTTGGTAAGTGGAACCAATATCACGGCATCAGGCGGGAATATTATCATCAATGGCCGTGGCGCAAATTTAGCCACGAGCAGTAATCATGGCGTCAATATCACAGGTGCCACCGCCTCGGTAAATACCACAGGTATGGGTACGATTCATATCAACGGCATTGGTAGGGGTATTACCGATAGTGCAGCAACCCACGGTGTTCAACTGGCGCTCGGAGCTACTATTTCCACAGCCGATGGCGCCTTGAACGTGACAGGAGTGGGAGGCGGCGCAGGTAATGGTGCCAGCAACATGGGTGTGCAGATTACCAATGCGAATAGCAGCATAACAAGCTCTGGCATGGGGGCGATTACTGTAACAGGCACAGGCGGCAATGCATCTGGTACAGGCGGCAATAATTTCGGTGTTCGTGTTGACCCTACCAACGGTATTCGCGCCACGGGTACGGGTACTATCACCGTGATTGGTCAGGGAGGTTCTGGCTCTGGTTCTGGCACCACAGGCATTGGTGTTTCTGTAGCTGGCGGCAGCATTGTTGGGAATGACGGCGCAGTCACCATTACTGGCACAGGTGCCAATAGCACAGGTAACGGCAATTATGGTATTCGCATTTCAGGTACAGGTGCAGCTGTTTCTAATATTGGCAATGGCACCCTTTCCCTGCAAGGCAACGCAGGTGGCACGGGAAATAGTGGCACCAACTACGGGCTGTACATCGATTCAGAGGGCGTAGTTTCCACTGCTAACGGTCAGCTAAGTATCACTGCCACAGGTGGCGGTGCAGGTTCGGGAACCAACAATTATGGTATATACGTACTGAACACTAACAGCACGATACGCACTAGCGGCTCTGGTAATATCCTTATCAATACTACTGCTGGTGGGGGTGGTGGCACGGGGGGCAACCACCTTGGTTTAGGTATTCATAGCGGTAGCATTCAGACCTCAAACAATGGCGCTATTACCATCACTGCAACAGGTGGCAACAGCAATGGCGGTGAAAACAGGGGTGTAAATATCACTGGCAATGGCTTTATCACTGCTAATGATGGCAATATTACTCTTACATCGAATGGTGGTGGCACAGGCGCTAATGCGCATGGCATCGTCATGGATTCTGCGGGTGCATCTATAAACACCACTGGTGCAGGAAATATCATTATCACTGGTACTCGCGGTGGCACCAGTGGCGTAGGTGTTTCAGCTACACAGACTAATGCTATCACCACCAGCGGTACTGGGTCTATCACACTCAAAGCAAATACAGGTGGGCTCGCACTTGCCAGCACCAATAGCGTTGTCACAGCCTCAGGAGCCATTACCCTGATGGCAGATTCGTATTCTATCACTGCAAGTAACGCCGTCAATTCTGGTAGCACTATCACCGCTGCTACCTATAGTAACGCAACATTAGGTGTCGGTAGCAGTGCAAGTGGCGCAGTCACTTTATCCGAAACCAACCTAGGTAGGTTGCTTGCTGCAACAGGCTATATTTTTGGTTCAACTACCACGGCAACGGGTGCTACAAATAACAGCGCCCTGACCATCAACACCACCCAAGATTTTGCCGATAAAAACGTCACATTTCTCTCAGGCGGCGACATCACTCTTGCAGGCACATTCACCAAAGTAACAGGTGCTGGCACTGCCAACTATCTTCTTCAGGCAAATGGCACGATTACCAACAGCAGCAACGCAGGAATAAGCACCTCTAGCGGCACCACCAATATAACGCTCAAGAGTGATGCCGATGCTGTCAGTGGTGGAGCCATAGCGCTTACAGGCGGCACCATCAATTCTGGCGGTGGGAATATTACCTTCGGGGGTGGTAACGGCGCCATCACCGCAGGAAGTGGATATGCGCAAGGCACTAATGGATACGGTATTTATCTGGTGAACCAAGTAGTCAATGCGGCGGGCGGGCACATACTTATGAATGGCCGCGCCTCGCTCACTGATACGGGCATCGATAAAAGCGGGCTCTCTTTAACGGGAACAACATCGGCAATCAGCACTACTGGCATGGGAACCATCACGCTTTATGGCACAGGTGGAGCATTGGGCGGCAACTCAAGCCACGGCGTTATTATATTCGATGGCGCACAAGTATCAGCAGAGAACGGTGCTGTCCTTCTTAATGGCACAGCGGGAGGAGCAGGCACAGCAATCAATAGCTATGGTGTTGCGATTTCAAATACGAGTGCACGGGTTCGCACCACGGGTTCAGGTGCCATTACGCTGATTGGTCAAGGCGGGAATACTACTGGCACTGGCAGTGGAAACGTTGGCGTTCTTCTTCGCTCACTTGTTGAATCGTTCAACGGCGCTATCCACGTTACAGGAACAGGAGGCGGAAATTCAACTTCTGCGAATAACACAGGTATATTTATCACTGGCGCCTCTAACGTTGTTACATCAACAGGTTCTGGAACCATCACCCTCAATGGCACGGGTGGCTCAGGTAATGGTGGGGGTAATGCGGGTGTTGGGGTTTCAGCAGGTGCCACCTTATCAGCCAGTGGTGGTTTAATAAGTGTCACTGGTACAGGTGGTTCCGGATCAGGTAATAGTAATTTTGGCGTACAAGTCACTGGCACAAACAGCCGTATTGTAAATACAGGCAATGGCGGCATCACAGCGAGTGGCACGGGCGGTTCAAGCACTGGAAATGACAATCGTGGTATCCAGATTGATAATGCGGGTACCATTACAACCGCCAATGGCGCCATCAATATCAATGGGGTTGCAGGCGGCACAGGGCCTAGCACAGGTAATTTTGGGTTACGCGTCACGAATACAAGTAGCAGTATTTCTACAACGGGTGGTAATATCACCGTTACAGGAACCGAAAGCGCCACAACTGGAAGTCAGGGTATCAGCCTCGGTGTTAGCAATGCGGTGCGCACCACAGGTGCGGGAAATATCACGCTGCTTTCTAACACATTCGGGTTAGGCAATACCAACAACGCAAACGCAGCAGGTATTCTAACCGTTGCACCACGTACCAGCACCACCATGGCGATTGGCACCACGGGCAGCACCCTCAACCTAAGCAATACCGATTTATCATATCTAAATGGTGCGTCATATGTATTTGGATCGACGACGACGGGGAATATGACCGTCAACACCACTTATAATTTTGCTGATAAAAATGTTACCTTCCTCTCGGGTGGCGATATCACGCTTGCGGGGACCTTCACTAAAGCCACGGGCGCAGGTACAGCAAATACCCTCTTCCGTGCCTATGGCAACATCACCAATAGCGGTAGTGCGGGTATCACGACGTCAAGTGGCACCAACAATATCACGTTCCAGTCAGATTTTGATGGCAACAACAACGGGGCTATTGCCTTCACCAATGGCACCTTCAACTCGGGTGGCGGAAATATTGCGCTCGGTGGGGGCACGAACATCGCTACAGGCTATGCTTATGGAAATGCAACCTATTCATCAGGCATAAATATCGACAGCGCCGTTTTCAACGCGGGAACTGGAACGCTCACGGCCCGCGGGCGTGGGCATGATGCAGGACAATACAGCTATGGTGTTGCGGTGCTATCGAGCGGCCAGTTGCTCGGTAGCAGCACCATCAATGTTACTGGTATCGGTGGTAATGGTACCGACGATAGTTATGGTGTACTCGTCACAGGAAGTACCGCACGTATTTCCGGACAGGGTGCGGGTACTGTCACTGTCCACGGCACAGGCCAAGGCACAGGGCAGCGCAGTTCAGGCGTTCGCCTTGGGTCTGGCGGTAAAATCAATGCGGCCACGGGAGGAACTCTCAATGTTACCGGTATCGCAGGCGGTCAGGGCACCGATAGAGGCGTTATCGTATCAGGCCTTGGCAGCTCTATCTCCGGTGCAGGCACCGCTACTGTGACAGTCACTGGTACAGCAGGCACGGGTGGCACCAGCGGTAATACCGGCGTGTATTTGAACGATACAGCCACCATCGATGTGGTTGATGGCGCGTTGGTTATCAACGCTACAGGTGGTGGGTATGGTACAGGTATAAACAATCATGGCTTCTTCAGCACCCTTTCCTCCAAGGCACGAAGCACGGGGGCTGGCAGCATGACCATCAACGGCAGTGGTGGTAATCTGGCAGGGACAGGCGGTACCAACCATGGTATTTATACCAATGCCGCAGGTGGCATCGAAACCACCGCAGGCGGCTCTGTAATCCTCAACGGAATTAAAGGCGGGCAAGCAACAAGCTATGGCGTGTATAGCGATACAACGGATGGCCTGCGCACCACAGGAACAGGTAACGTCACCATCAATAGCGATAGCTTCAATTCCGCAGCCACTGGCGGAGTAAATAGCATCAACACCCTTACTATCGCCCCCTACTCTACAGGCACCATGGCTGTTGGAACCACAGGCAGCACACTCAACCTCACCAATACCGATCTTGCAAACATCACAGCGCCTTCCCTCGTATTCGGCAAAGCAGGTGCAGGAGACCTTACCGTCAACACTACACATGATTTTGGTGCAGCTAACGTAAGCTTCACTACCAATGCAAATATCACGCTATCTTCTAATCTCACCAAAACCAGTGGCGCAGGAACGGCTAATTATACTTTCAATGGCAACACCATTAATCTAGGCACGAACACTGCCATCACCGCCACCAATGGTGCAATAAACCTTGCATTCACGGGTGCAGGAAATCTTTTCTTGCGCAACAACACTGTCGATACCAATGGTGGTACGATAACCTTTAGCAAGGCTATCACCCTTCAAACGGGTAACGCTACACTCACCTCCAAGGGTGGTAATATCACCCTCAACAATGCGCTTAATGCGACCGTGGCCGACACCCAATCTCTCACCATCGATGCAGGTACAGGCACATTTACAACCGCGTCTACCATTGGCAACACCACACGCCTACAGAATCTTTCCATAACAGCGAATGATGTAGTGCTGGGTGGCAACCTATCAGGCAGCGGCACTCTTACTTTACAACCCTCTACAGCCAACCGCATCGTTCGTATCAATAGCGGTGCTGGCAATTTTAACCTCACCTCTGGCGAATTAGGATTCATCCAGAATGGGTGGAATCAGATTAATATTGGTCGCTCAGACAGCAGCATAACTTCTTCCATCGGCGCTTCTAACTGGAGCGATAATACAACGTTCTTCGGTGCAACCGTGTGGAACATCGATGGTATTGTAACAAGCAGCGACAACGCAAATATTACTTTCCAAGGTGGCAGAGTAAACGCCAACTACAGCATTAACTCAGCCAATAACCTTATATTCAATACCAGCAACGGATCTGGTGGAAACTCTGTAAATATATATAACAATGTAAGTGCTGTAACGCTATCTGCTGTTAACGATCTTTTCTTCCTTGAACGTCCTGTTGTACGCGGTTCAACTAATCTGGTTACCTTGTCAGCTGGTGGCACTTTAACTTCGACAGTGAGTATTAGTACAACCGATGCAGGCGCCGATCTCACCATTCAGGCGGGAACCCTGCAAACCACTGCCAATATTGCAGGTGCCGTCACACCGTTTGACCAGCTGAGCATTACCACCACCAATGCAGTAACACTGCCCAGCATCAACGCCTCGAACATTCTGGTGCGTACAACTGGCGCAGCCGCAGACATCACCATCAGTGCAGGAAAAACCCTCACAGCCACAGGTGCAGGCAACGCACTCACGCTTGCTTCTGGACGTAATTTTATCAATAATTCAGGCAGCACGACACTCTCTGCATCCAATGGCCGCTGGCTTGTCTATTCAACGACTCCAACGGCTGATACGCTTGGTGGCCTTGTTGCCACGAGTGAGTTTAATCGTACGTTTGCAATAAATCCTCCTGCTACTATTGGTGCTGGTAACAGATTTCTTTATAGTGCACTCAATGGAGCACCTGCACCTGCACCTGCGCCTGACCCTACTCCTGCGCCCACAACTAATACCACGCCAACAACAACCGTGATTACATCCAGCACCCAAGTTTTCATTGATGTAAAACGTCATGTGAATGATTCGACGCAATCACTACAGTCAATCAATGGATTTCAAACCAATGAATCCAAATCAATATCTTCACAGCTTGATTACCTGAATATTGAAGAAAATCTGGAATTTGAAATTGAGTATTTTTCACCAGATGAAGAATGTGTATCCTGTACCCGTATCTAAAAAGGAACCGTCAGCATCACTCCTAGGCGCGGGTTTTTATCCGCACTGGATTGCGCCGCTTCGGGTTGGTGTTTGAGTGGCAAGGCAAGCGTTGCGCTCATTTGAATTTTCTTATCTATCAGTGCGCGAACCCCAACCCCTGTGGCGGCAGCACTTGCACGTTTCCCGTTCGTGTCCATGTTCCACACCGTGCCCATATCATAAAACACAAACGGCTGCGCTACTAGTGCATCACTTACTGTAAGCCCCAGATAGCGCATCTCCAGCGCGCCACTCAGCCCATGATCACCCGTCAGCTCTGCCACATCAAATGCGCGGCCAATGGTACTACCGCCTATACCAAATTCTTCTGCCGCCAGCAGGGGTGCGGATGCAAGCTGCCCCGTTGCCAGCCCATACAATGTCCAGCTTTTGCCCACGGGTTGCGCGCGCCATGCGGTGGCTTCCAGCTTGGTGAAATCGCTGTGTCCTTCCGCGCGCGATAAATCGGCTGAACCCGTCTTGCGCGCGCCAAGCACATCCAGCCCTTGCGTCACATTCACACTCACGGCATTGGTGCCATCCAGCCTATCGACTGTGTCGTAATTTACGCCCAGTTTGGCCGTGCGAATTTTATCCTGATAGAGCCGTGTACCCAGAATATCGGTAGTGTAATTCGTGGCCGCAACACTGCCTTGCACCGAGAGATTTTCTGCACGCGAGCGCAGTAATTTATGTTGCACATCAAGCGAAATTCCCTGCGTCTTGCCCTTCACCTCCTGCGGCTTGAGCGTGTATCCAGGGGCATTATTACTCTGGCTCACCTGCACGCCCACACTGGTGCGTAACCCTATCTGCTCGCGGTGTTCAATCCCCACATATTTCGCCTCGCTCAGCGGCACCGCACCCAGTAGATTCACGGTGGTTTTATCATTGCGCCCTAGCGCATCGTTCACTGTGCCACTCGCAAGCATCTGGATAGGCCCATTATAGCGCGAGCCATAGTTATTGGTACTGAGTGATCCTTCGAATTGTTTCTTAGTGGCAATCCAACGCAGCTTCAGTGCGCCTTCAATGCCTGCTGCTTTATCAGGCTCCACCACCGCACGCAC
Organism: Rickettsiales bacterium; assembly: GCA_027489915.1. GTDB lineage: Bacteria > Pseudomonadota > Alphaproteobacteria > Rickettsiales > UBA3002 > JAIXZB01. The sequence continues at coordinate 7,523 of JAIXZB010000098.1, forward strand.
CTGCATTCCGGGCAAATCATTCACCAGCAGCATCTGTTCTTCGAGCAGTTGGTTAGGCAGTGGCTTGGCAGCGCGCAGTGTCGCAATCGCCTGACGCACCGCCAGTGTTTCCTGCATTCCCTCTAATTTCACGCTATGCACACAGCCCTCAGCGACGCGAATAATTACCGTGCCATCCGCGATTTTTTGCGGTGGTAAATAGACCAGCACAAACCCATACCCATCGTCCGAATATCTATTCAGTACCGAAGATGCCACCTCATACATTTTCGCAACCGTGACGCGTTTTCCCTCAAGCTTTTTATAGGGCGCAAGCAGCGCTTGTGGCGCATAGCGCGTCATGCCTTCAATCTGTATTGTCTTGAGTGTAAAGCGCAATTTCTCGGCACCAGGCGGCGGCGCAACGGTGCGTTTTTGCGCTGCATCTGTCTGCGCATCGGGCCGCACAGACTGGGCTTTTTGGGGCGCATCAATGGCTCGCTCGAAGCGTCCTGCTTCAGCGGTCGAGGGCAGCGGAGCCACCTGCGCGTATGCAGCGATGGGCGTACACAACGCCACACACAGCGCGCCATATCTTAGATTACGCGAAATCATTTCCTTCTAAGTGCTGCTTGCGTCGCATTGTAGCAACAACATGTATCACTGCCAGCAATCACCTTTGGCAGATAGTAATGCGGCCATTGGCGCATGCTTTGTTGCTTTTTTACAACAGAGGCAATAGCCGCAATACGCGACTAATCATCACAGCTCATCTCGTAGCGCGTTGATGCTTTCTTTAGCTTCTGCCCTATTTGTGCGGTGTAGGTTATCGTACGCCAGCGCACTGGCTCCTTACACCCTTTCAAAGCATCTGCATCCGTTACATAGAGTGCTTTGGTTTCCTCTTTACGCACCGCATACAGCGATCCTTTATCCCATGTATAGGTATCAACCGAGTATTCTCTACCGAAACAACAGCTATTGCTGCTCATGATGGTTTTCTCTTCAGCCCGCACTTCTACATTGGTCATCTCAGAGAGTGCTTTGTGATATTCAAACCTGTTTATTTTCGGGTTATAGAGCCACACATCGCTGCGCGTATTGGGGCCTGCATAGCTTTCTGCAAACAGTATAATATCCTCATGCCCATCAAAATTTGCATCCACAAACGGTGAGCCATCAATCTCATCTCGGTATTGCAGTGGCTCTTTGATATCCAACATCTGAAGCAATGCCCCCGTTGCAGCATCCTTCACCGCAATCGCGATCACTTTTCTTTCAAACTCGCCAGCACTAGCATCTATCGTATAGTCCAGCTTCCTCTTCTGCGCAGGCTGCGCAGCATACGCTGGCAATGCAATAGCAAGCGCCACCAAACAACATCCCACAGCAACCAAGATACGCATAAACTTCCATCCGCATGCATTATAATATTACTATTAAAATCACAAAAATCTCTTCTTAGCTATCACATTGCCCTGCTGATGCTCAGCGAAACGGCGTTTTAGATCGGGTGTTGAACCGACATAAATATGCTCATTGTTCAGTTTAAGAAAATAGACATACTACATGGGTAAAAGCCTCCCAGCGCTAAAGCTTCGGGAAACATCTTAAGCCTAATCATCTTCGG
>JAIXZB010000053.1 GCA_027489915.1 Rickettsiales bacterium
AATGGGCTAAAACTTCCACCCACCGTAACAAATGAATGGATAGCAGCAAGCGAACCCGTTGCAGCTACAGCACCAGTGGCAACTAAACCAAAAAGAACACCTGCAACCACTAAACCTGCTATCGCACCTACAAGTGCACCCTTTACAAATCCCTTTGCAAAACGCTCAAACATAAATTCCCAACACACTTATTTCACAAATAATCATAGCCTGCATTGTATGTAGTTGTATGAATATTGTATGAACATCATCACAAAAAGGAATCTTGGCATGCCCATGACCGCCGAAGAAATTACCCAGCGCATCCAAACCGCCCTCCCAGATGCCATCGTCGAACTGAAAGACCTTGCTGGCGATAACGATCACTGGCAAGCCACAGTCACCAGCAGCGCCTTCACAGGCCTGCCGCGCGTGCGCCAGCACCAGCTCGTCTATGCCGCATTCGGCGAGCACATGGGCACCACCCTGCACGCACTAGCTGTCACCACAAAAACACCGTGAGCTTGCCAAGCGGCAAGTTTATAACTATATATACTAAAAATAACCCTCGCGTGGCGCGAAGCCGCCTTTAGCCACGTGACTTCGCTACCGCACTGTGAAGTACACAGAGCAAAGCGAAGGACTTCACAGTGAGACCATATATGACCACCGCCGATCCCATCATTGCCCGCATCGAATCCGAAGTGAACAGCAACGATATCGTGCTCTTCATGAAAGGCAGCAAGAAACTCCCGCAGTGCGGTTTCTCAGGCACCGTCACCGCCGTGCTCGAACGCCTGAACATCAAAGACTACCGAGATATCAACGTGCTCGCCGATAACGACATCAGAGAAGCCATCAAACTCTATTCCCAGTGGCCCACCATCCCACAGCTCTACATCAAAGGCGAATTCATCGGCGGCTGCGACATCGTCCGCGAAATGTACCAATCCGGCGAACTGCAATCCTTGCTGAAGGAAAAGGGCATCTCTTTTTCCGATGAACAAGCCGCCTAATCAGCGCTGCCTCCCTACATCTTTTTCACGCTCTTTCGCCTGCGTCACCATCTGCGATAACTGCCCAAGCTCGCGCTTATCCGTCACACTCGGATTAAGTGTCACCCCTTTCGCCGCAAGCTCTGCGCCAATATCTCTCACGCCCTGCCGCTGAAGCAGCGGAATCAACGCCGCAAGCTTCAGTTTCTTCAACGTCGATTCACTCATCAACCAGGTAAGCCACATGCGCAAACTTTTGCGCTCTGCTTCCATCACCCGCTTGGCTTCCACATTATGCGTAAGCGATGCCTCCCGCGCCTGCTCTTCCTCGCGCGCCCGCAACACATCGCGCATATGCGCGACAATCGAAAGCTTCACATCCTCCGATTCCCCCTCCACAATCGCCGCAATCTTAAGGTCAATATCAGGCTCCTGCGCCGCAATCGCAGCCATCACCTCAGCGATCTCCTGCTGCTTATCACGCAACAAGCGCTCAAAATCTGCCTCCGCTGATTCAGGTCTATGCATACAACGCTTCTAGCACAAACCCACCCAAACAAAAAGGGCAGCGTTTCCGCTGCCCTTTGAAATACTCAGAGTTAAATCGATTAACGTGAGTAAAATTCCACCACCAAATTTGGTTCCATCTTCACTGGATACGGAATCTCCATCAGCTTAGGCACACGCGCGTAGGTCGCCTTCACTGCTTTTGCATCCATATCGATGTAATCAGGCACATCGCGCTCTGGGGATTGCTGGGTCTCGAGCACCAAAAGCATCTGTTTCGATTTCTCTTTCAGCTCAATCACATCGCCCACTTTTACCAAGTAGCTAGGAATATTCACGCGCTTGCCATTCACTTTCACGTGGCCATGGTTCACAAACTGGCGCGCCGCAAATACGGTTGGCACCACGCACATGCGATAAATCACCGCATCCAAACGACGCTCGAGCAGACCCACCAGGTTCTCCGAGGTATCTCCCTTCATGCGAATCGCTTCTTTATATACTTTGCTGAACTCCTTCTCGGTCAAGTTGCCATAATAGCCACGCAGCTTCTGCTTAGCGAGCAACTGATTACCATAATCCGAAGGTTTTTTCTTCGCCTGACCATGCTGGCCAGGGCGATACGCACGACGATTAACAGGATCCTTAGGACGACCCCAAAGGCTTTCGCCCAAACGACGCGAAATCTTATACTTAACGGAATGGCGCTTGCTCATACCGAACTCTCTTTCTGCAACATAATGCTATTCCCACAGCGGGTAGTTGTCTGCAAAGGTCACCCTATAAACCCGATTCGCAAGGAGAGGGGAATATGCGCTCACCCCCACGAAGAGGGCGGAACATACAGCAATCCCCCACCCCGTCAAGCGCTTTTAGGCGATAAAATCCATCTCACAGACACAAAAAAAGCAGCATTAATGCTGCTTTTAATGAGAAATCTCACATTACTACTATAATTTAGCCACCACAGGCGTTCCCGCCTGCTCACGCTTAGCTGCCTCGGCCTGTGCAAACTGCGCACTATCTTGCGAAACCGCACTATCCTTCATGCGCGATTGCAAAGAAGCGTAATCCTCAGGCGTCGTCACATTCATATGGGTAGGATATGCAGGCGCAGGAATCGGTCCGACACTCGGGTCATAGCCCAGCGTATTCACCGCATCGCGTTTCTCCGAATAATAATCCATCACCGCCTTGCCACCCAGTGCCGCCGCACCCACAATCGCAACAGGGCCAAGGAATGGGCGTCTTATCAACCAATTAATTGGCTTGGTCGTCCACGAAACAACACCCGCAGTACGGTCTGCAAGGCCGAAGGTAGTTCTAGCAACACCACCTGTAACGCTCTTCGTTCCGCCAAACGTATTTTTTACTGCCGTCCACAATCCGCCACCCAATTCCTTGGTCGCAGTTCCAAGCGCCTTAAAACCATCTCCAGGCTCACGCTTCAAAAGAGGCGCAACATCATTCCTCACAGTTTCACCTAGAGTCTTAAATACTTCATCCACCATGATTTATCTCCTACAGCGCACGCACATGGGCGGCGTTAATGGTTCCATCATACTGCACAGGCGATCCCGCCATCGTTTTTGCCGATGCTTCTTGCGGGCCCATTGGCGTATCACGACGCAGCGGAGCCACTTCTTCACGCATCACAGGCTGCATCACTGGCTGCTGCGGCATCTGCTGCACCTGCGCCATGCCACGCCCATAAGCATTCGCCATGTTGATATTATAGAGTGATTGATCCAAATTTGCCCGAGTGTTCTCAGTACTGCCACCTCTGAACGCACC
>JAIXZB010000043.1 GCA_027489915.1 Rickettsiales bacterium
ACGGTTACCGTTTGCGGCATGCCTCCCAGAGGCAGTTGTTTGCCTGCAATGTCACTCATGCGTGCATGGGCTGCACGTGTGGCATCATTATCTGGCACCTGCATGAAGGGAATGGGCGTATTGCCACGGCAGGTAAGCTCTGCCTCGCGCGGTAATACCTGATGGCGCAACGTATTTCCCACAGTGTCGCGGATGGTGTATGTGGGTAGATGCTGTAAGCGTTTATCCATCTAGCGTGCTTTCTGTTTTTTTGCTTCTGCGCACAGGCGCACTAACGGTGCCTCAGCTGTGTTGACGTTACGTACGCCCTTGCCATCTAGTAGTTCACCTATAAGTGAAGAAATACCATTTCTGTGGCTAATCGCGCTACGTACTGCTGTCATCGCCTCTTGTGTTTCTGGCAGCCGTGCTACTGTTTCCATGCGATATACATTATTGTCGTTGCATGCCAATACGGAACTATCGCGCAGCCCGTTACTCATAACGATGGCATTGCCATGCCCATCGCTCAGCATGCGTATTTTTCTCTCGGTAAGTTGCTCTGCCATACCCCACTCCTGATGCATAATGTAGAACGAGTGGTAGCGAAGATTAGCCCTGCTTAGTGTGACGCTTGCGTGAATATTTATCGAGATATTGTCATAATCCTGTCATGCTGCCTTGATATATAAATAATATATAAGAGGTAGTGTATGACTAAATATATTCACCAAGGCGTTGTTGCTTTGCTAAGAGAAAAGGGCGTGAAGCCTGAGCAACTACGTAATGCGGATATGCTTGTCGCTGGAGATATCGATGAAGTATACAATACCGTATGCCGCACGAATCATGATCCCGTCCAGGATAGTTGGCGCGATAGAGTGGCGCAAAATTCTGGTAATAATAGCAGTGCAAGAAGCGCGCGCTAAAGGCTCTGGCCCGTTGCCGCCCAATCTTTAAGGAATGTATCGAGCCCTTTATCGGTCAGCGGGTGGTTCACCAGTTGTTTAATCACGCTGGGTGGTGCGGTCATCACATCGGCACCCATTTTGGCGGATTCGATGATATGGATGGGGTTGCGCACGCTTGCCACTAACACCTGCGTGCGAAACTCGGGGTATTGACGGTAGATGCTGATGATATCGGCAATCAGGCGCAGCCCGTCTTGGCCCACATCATCGAGCCGTCCCACGAAGGGTGAAATGAATGTGGCACCCGCCTTGGCGGCAAGCAAAGCTTGCGCAGGTGAGAAGCATAGGGTCACATTTACCATTGTGCCTTTGTCTGTGAAATATTTACAGGCCTTGAGGCCTTCAAGTGTGAGTGGCACTTTGATGGTAACGTTGGGCGCAATCGCTGCCAATTCCTCGCCTTGGCGAATCATGCCCTGCATGTCGGTTGCCACCACTTCGGCACTCACTGGGCCTGAAGTAATCGCGCAAATCTCGGCAATGGTCTGTTTGAAATCGCGGCCCGATTTTTTAATCAGGCTGGGGTTGGTGGTCACACCATCAAGCAGGCCCGTTTCGGCCAGTTCGCGGATTTCGTTCAGTTCAGCAGTATCGGCGAAGAATTTCATTTTTTGTCCATGTAAAATAGGTTCGTCATTCGCGGTTTTAGTGTATGAAACCACAAACATCAATCGAATCACGAAGTACATATCACAAAATGCAACGCGTTCACGTTATCCCCGCAACTGCCCTTGCTCACGGGTTCGATTACCTTGTGCCAGAGGGGATGGAGCTTGAGGTGGGAACCGTAGTGCTCGTGCCGCTTGCGGGCCGTGAAGTGGTGGGCGTGGTTGCAGGTGCGGCGCGGGATGATGTGCCCGAGGGCAAGATGAAGCCTGTGCGTGCTGCTTTCACCCAACGCCCTGCATTTTCGGAGGTGTTTATGAAATACCTCATCTGGGTAGCAGACTACACACTCGCGCCACTCGGGGCGGTAGTGAGGATGGCATTGCCCGTGCCGCGTGCCTTCACCCACCCTCCCAAAACCCCCTACTTGGTGCCTGAAATGCGACCTAATCTATCGGTATTATCCGAGGCGCAGAAAGCCATTGTGGATAATATCATATCGCTTACGGAACACGTGCATGAAACGTTTGTTCTTGATGGGGTAACGGGGTCAGGAAAAACAGAGTTATACTATGGTGTCATGGAAGCGCACTTATCTCGTAAGAACGGCGCGCAAATCCTTGTATTGCTTCCTGAAATTGCGCTCACGCATCAATGGCTATCGCGCTTTGAGAAAAGCTTCGGATTCACCCCTGTGGTGTGGCATTCGGGCATATCGGACGCGGCGCGCAGGCGGGGCTATAATGCAGTGATGGATGGATCGGCGCGGGTGGTGGTGGGCGCACGTTCGGCGTTGTTTTTGCCCTTTGCCCAGTTGTCGCTAATTGTGGTCGATGAGGAGCATGAGCCTTCCTATAAGCAAGAAGAAGGCGTTAGCTACCATGCGCGCGATATGGCGGTGGTGCGCGGGGCGATGGAGCGTGTGCCGGTGCTGCTGGTGTCGGCCACGCCTTCGCTTGAAACCCAGGCAAACGCGCAGTCGGGCAAATATACTACCCTGCATTTGCCGGTGCGTCATGGTGGTGCCGCGCTTCCTGAAGTGTCGCTGATTGATATGCGCGCCGAAGCGCTTGAGCGCGGTGCGTTTATTTCGCCCAGTTTGCGCACTGCCATGCTGGACGCACTGTCGCGCGGTGAGCAGTCGCTGTTGTTTTTGAACCGAAGAGGATACGCACCGCTTATGCTGTGCCGTGCCTGCGGGCATCGGTTTCAATGCAGTCAGTGTTCGGCATGGCTGGTGCTGCATAAAGGGAAAAAGAAATTACAGTGCCATCATTGCGGCCATAGCGAACCAGAGCCAAAAGATTGCCCCGCATGCAAAGCCGAGAATGCACTGGTTTCCTGCGGGCCGGGGGTAGAGCGTATCGAAGAAGAAGTGCGCGCGCTGTTGCCTGAAGCAAGGGTTGCATTGCTTTCTTCCGATGCAACCGTATCGGCAGAGGAAATTGAGGCGATTATAGCAGGAGAGCGTGATATTATTATAGGCACGCAAATGGTGGCTAAGGGGCATCATTTTCCCAAGCTCTCAACCGTTGGCGTGATAGACGCCGATTTAGGTCTGCAAGGCGGTGACCTGCGTGCTTCCGAGCGTGCGTTTCAATTACTGCATCAGCTTTCAGGCCGTGCAGGGCGCGAAGCGATCTCGGGGCATGTGTATCTGCAAACCTATCAGCCCGAACATCCCGTAATGCAGGCACTTGCCGCAGCGGATGGCGATGCGTTTTATGCATTGGAGCGTGAAGGGCGTAAGCTTGCGAATTGGCCGCCTTATGGGCAGCTTGCCTCGCTGCTGTTTGATGGGGCGAATGAATCTGAGGTGCGCAGCATAGCGCAACGTGTAGCGCAGGCCGCCCCGCGTGATGGGCGTATTCGCGTGCTTGGTCCCGCCCCTGCGGCATTATCACGGCTTAAGGGGCAATACCGTTACCGTATTTTAGTGAAAACCGAACGTGGCATTCATCTGCAGCAATTGCTTTCAGGCTGGATTGCAGACGTAACGATTCCCCGCTCTGTGCGGGTGAAGATGGATGTGAATCCCTATTCGTTTGTGTGATGCTGAAAAAATCCCTTGCACCGCAAAACCCTTTCGCCTAGGTTCCCGCGCGCACACACTGATAGTATAAAAAACATGAGCAGCTCTCGCACCGACACATCTTTAATTGCTGACCGCTATGCATCTGCGCTGTTTGCGCTGGCAGAAGGCAAGGCGCGTGATGTGGTAGAGTCCGAGCTTGCAACCATAGCAGAGGCAATTCGTAGTGATGCAGAAACACGCACATTGCTTGCGCACCCACTCCTTACACGTGCGGCCAAAGCCGAAGCGGTGCGCACCCTACTCACAAGCAAAAAAGCGAATGCGCTCACCGTGGATGCGGTGGTGAAAGTTGCACTTGCAGGTCGCTTGAGCGCGCTTCCCGCCATTGCGGATGCATTCGCCGCCAAATGTGCAGAGGCACGGGGTGAAGTGATTGCAACGGTAACCAGCGCACGTGCGCTCACCGCAAAAGAAAAAACCACCATTGCTGAAGCGCTCACCAAAGCGACTAGCAAAACCGTACGTGTGGTTGCAACCGAAGATAAAGAATTGCTCGGCGGCCTCAAGGTAAGCCTTGGTGCCAAAGAGTTGGATATGAGTATTGCAGGATCACTCGAGCGCATGCGTCGCGCTTTGGTGAGTGCTGCGTAACGTAGAGATAATTGTAGGAGACGTTAATGGATATCAGACCATCTGAGTTGTCAGACATACTGAAAAAACAAATCGCCGGTATCGAGACCGAAGCGAGCATTGCCGAGACAGGCCAAGTGGTGTCGGTGGGCGATGGTATTGCCACTGTGTATGGCTTAGCCAACGTGCAAGCGGGCGAGATGGTCGAGTTCGCAGGTGGCATCAAAGGAATGGCGCTGAACTTAGCGACCGATAATGTGGGTGTCGTAATTTTCGGCGATGACCGCACCATTAAAGAAGGCGATACGGTAAAGCGCACGGGCACGATTGTGGATGTACCTGTGGGCGAAGAATTGCTTGGTCGCGTGGTGGATGGTCTGGGTAATCCCATTGACGGCAAAGGCCCGATTAACAGCAAACTACGTCGCCGTGTGGAACTTAAAGCGCCCGGTATCATTGGCCGTAAATCGGTGCATGAGCCTGTGCAAACGGGGATTAAATCCATCGATGCGCTGATTCCGATTGGTCGCGGTCAACGCGAGCTTATCATTGGCGATCGTCAGACGGGTAAAACCGCGATTGCGATTGATACCATGCTCAACCAGAAAGCCATCAATGAAGGCAAAGACGAGAGCAAAAAACTCTATTGCATTTACGTGGCGATTGGGCAGAAGCGCTCCACCGTTGCGCAGGTAGTGAAGAAGCTCGAAGAATCGGGCGCGATGAAATACACCATCGTGGTGGCCGCAACGGCTTCAGACCCTGCGCCACTGCAATACCTCGCTCCTTATGCGGGCTGCGCAATGGGCGAGTATTTCCGCGACAATAAAAAACACGCCATCATCATTTACGATGATTTGTCGAAACAAGCGGTGGCGTATCGTCAGATGTCGCTCTTGCTTCGCCGTCCACCAGGACGTGAAGCCTATCCAGGCGATGTGTTCTACGTGCATTCACGCCTGCTCGAGCGTGCGGCTAAAATGTCGGATGCTGAAGGTGCAGGCTCACTTACCGCTCTGCCCGTGATTGAAACGCAAGCAGGCGACGTGTCGGCTTACATCCCCACCAACGTGATTTCGATTACCGATGGTCAGATTTTCTTGGAAACCGAATTGTTCTACAAAGGCGTGCGCCCTGCGGTGAACGTGGGATTATCCGTATCGCGCGTAGGTTCTGCGGCGCAGGTGAAAGCCATGAAGCAAGTAGCAGGTTCGATTAAACTTGAGCTTGCGCAATACCGCGAGATGGAAGCCTTCGCACAGTTCGGTTCTGACCTTGATGCATCTACCCAAAAATTGCTCGCACGTGGTGCGCGCTTAACCGAGCTTCTCAAGCAAGGCCAATATGCGCCGCTGCAAATGGAAGAGCAGGTATGCGTGCTCTATGCGGGTATGAAGGGGTATCTCGATGATTTAGCAGTGAATCTGGTAGGTCCTTACGAAGCCGCATTATTACGCGAGTTACGTGGTCCTAAAAAAGCGCTGCTCGATGCGATTCGCACCGAAGAGAAGCTTTCGGACGCATCTGAGGCGACATTGAAAGATGTGCTGGTGTCAGTGAAAAAACAGTTCGCGTAAGGGATAGACGGGCAATAGAATGGCATCGTTAAAAGACCTCAAACTTCGGATCAAGAGCGTTAAGTCGACGCAGAAGATTACGAAAGCGATGAAGATGGTGGCAGCCAGCAAACTGCGCCGTGCGCGTGAAGCTGCGGAAGCATCACGTCCGTATGCCGAGAAGATGGAAGGCATGATTGTGCGTTTGGCAGGCAGTGTGCCTGCGGGCACAGGGCCTCGCCTGCTTTCGGGCACGGGCTCGGAAGCTAAGCATTTGCTTATCGTTTGCACTGCGGATCGTGGTTTGTGCGGCGGTTTCAATGGTAGCATTTTGCGTGCTACCAAACGCAAGGTCAGTGAACTTCAGGCTGCAGGTAAAACCGTATCGCTGTTTTGCGTGGGTAAAAAAGCGTTCGATTTATTACCGCCAGAACTCAAGCCCCTCGTGATAGGTAAAAAGAGCGAGCTTGCCAAAAAAACTGTTCCCTACAATGTAGCCGAGCTGATTGGCGATAAGGTGCTGGAAGCCTTCAACGCAGGCCAATTCGACGTAGCGACGATTATCTATAACCATTTCAAATCCGCGATTTCGCAGGTGGTGACGTTCCAGCAGCTTATTCCGCTGCCGCTTCCAGAAGCAAAGAATATCGAGAACGTGCCTTACGAATATGAGCCGGATGAGGAAGAAATTCTCGCCGATTTATTGCCACGCAACCTCAATATGCAAATCTTCAAATCATTGCTTGAGTCTTCTGCTTCCGAGCAGGGTGCGCGCATGAATGCGATGGAAAACGCCACCAAGAATGCAGGCGAGATGATTAAGAAGTTGACGCTGAAATACAACCGCACGCGTCAGGCGAATATCACCAAAGAATTGATTGAAATTATTTCAGGCGCAGAAGCCGTCTAGTATTTGTAAGGAGAAGACCATGGCAGCAGCTAAAAAGAAAACAGCAACCCCACAAGCAGGTACAGCAACGGGTAAGGTCACGCAGGTGATTGGTGCGGTAGTGGATGTGACGTTCGAGGCAGGCAATTTGCCTGCGATTTTGAATGCGCTTGAGACCGAGATTGATGGTCGTCGCTTGGTGTTAGAGGTTGCGCAGCATCTGGGCGAAAATGCCGTGCGCACTATTGCGATGGATTCCACCGATGGTCTTACACGTGGCCACCCTGTAAGCGATTCTGGTACCGCGATTCGCGTGCCTGTGGGCGTGGAAGTGTTAGGTCGCATTATGAACGTGATTGGCGAGCCGATTGACGAGCGCGGCCCAGTGAATGCCAAGCTTTCAGCTCCCATCCATGCGGAAGCGCCTGCTTTCGTGGATCAGTCTACAGAAGCGGAAATTCTGGTGACGGGGATTAAGGTGGTTGACCTTCTCGCACCGTATCTCAAGGGCGGAAAAATTGGTCTGTTCGGTGGTGCGGGTGTAGGCAAAACCGTAACCATTCAGGAACTCATCAACAACGTAGCCAAAGCACATGGTGGTGTATCGGTATTTGCTGGCGTGGGCGAGCGCACACGTGAAGGTAACGATTTGTATCACGAGATGATTGATTCAGGCGTTATCAATTTGGAAGACATGACCAAATCTAAAGTGGCGCTTGTATATGGCCAGATGAACGAACCTCCGGGAGCACGTGCACGTGTCGCACTTTCAGGCTTAACGCAGGCCGAATATTTCCGCGATGAGCAAGGGCAAGACGTGTTGTTCTTCGTCGATAACGTGTTCCGTTTCACGCAAGCAGGCTCCGAAGTATCCGCGCTTCTTGGCCGCATTCCATCCGCCGTGGGCTACCAGCCAACGCTTGCGACCGAAATGGGTAACATGCAAGAGCGTATCACTTCGACCAAAAAGGGATCGATTACCTCTGTGCAAGCCATTTACGTACCTGCCGATGACTTGACCGATCCAGCGCCTGCAACTTCGTTTGCACACCTTGATGCCACTACCGTACTTTCCCGCCAAATTGCCGAGATGGCGATTTTCCCAGCGGTAGATCCGCTCGATTCTACTTCACGTGCGCTTGATCCACAAATCGTAGGTGAAGAGCATTACAAAGTGGCGCGTGATGTGCAGAAAGTGCTGCAAACCTATAAATCGCTGCAAGATATCATCGCGATTCTCGGGATGGATGAATTGTCTGAGGAAGATAAAGCAACCGTTGCGCGCGCACGTAAAATCCAGCGCTTCTTGTCGCAGCCATTCCACGTGGCAGAAGTATTCACCGGCAAGCCCGGTAAATACGTGAAGCTGGAAGATACCATCCGCAGCTTCAAAGGCATTGTGGCGGGTGAATATGACCATCTGCCAGAAGCCGCCTTCTACATGGTCGGTGCGATTGAAGAAGCGGTTGAGAAAGCCAAAGAACTGGCAGCAGAAGCGTAGGTATCATGGCAGTTTCCACATTCAAGCTCGATATTGTTTCGCCAGAGCGCGTGATTTTCTCTGATCACGTGGCCATGGTGCAAATTCCGGGTGCATCGGGCGATTTTGGTGTGCTTGCAGGGCACGCTCCCCTGCTTTCGGTCGTGCGCTCAGGTGTGATTACGGTTGATATCGGGCAGGAAGGCAAGCGTTCCTATTACGTGACGGCTGGCTACGCCGAAGTGAACGCAGAAAGCTGCACGATTTTATCGGAGCATGTTCAGAACCTTGCCGATATCTCGGAAAGCGAAGCGGCAGATGCACTCGCCCACGCTAACCGCGTGCTGGAACATGCTACCACCGATGCCGAGCGCGCGAAAGCCCACGCAGTGGTTGAGCAGGCGCAGTCGCTTCTAGCGGCGGTACGCGGGTAATTTGGGCTTTCACGGCTAGTGCGCGTACTATGCTGTGGCTTATGTGAGGTGTATGTGATGACGCGTTCCTTTATTGTAGTTTTGAGTGCTGCTTCATTAGCTGTATCTGGTTGTGCCTCGATAGTTGCGGGTAGTACAGATCCTGTGAAAGTAATAACAACACCGCCGTCATCTGCTGAGTGTAGCTTAACCAATCAGCGAGGTTCATGGACAGGCACTACGTCGTCCGAAGTGATAATTAAGCGCTCCCGAACGGATTTGAATGTGAATTGCGCTGATGCAGCGACAGGTATGCAAGGCAAGCAAACGCTGGTTTCGGGTGTGGAGCCTTGGGTGTTTGGCAATATTTTAATTGGTGGCTTGATAGGGCTTGGGATTGATTGGGGCACAGGTGCTACTTATGATTATCCCGATAGTGTTATGGTGGAAATGAAATCCGCACTCACAGAACATAATACGCCCCCTGCATCGTTCGTTGATCCACAACCACAGATACAACAAGCGCCTGCTACTGGGTTTGTTGCCCCAGCTGTAGAGCAAACGCCTGGTATCATTGCAGCACCCCCTATTTTTATTCCAGCTTCTAAATAAAATAAGCGCAGCTTTGCTAAACTGGCATCATCCTTGCATTACTCAAGGGTATGGACCCTATCAGCGCATCGCTACCCACCAAAATTACCATCCCTGCCCCCCCGCAGCCGGAGCAGACGGAAGCTTCGTGGCGTGACGCTCCGCTTGCGCGCCGCCATCAGGCAAGCAACTACCGTGGGCAAGAGATTGCGGGCACAGATGCAGAGAAACAGTATTTTGGCGAAGATGGGCTGCAAGTATCGGATATTCTTGATGTATTGAACCCGCTGCAGCATATTCCGTTTGTATCAAGTCTGTACCGCGAGCTTACGGGCGATACCATGTCGACCGCCGCTAAATTTGCAGGCGGGGCGTTACTTGGCGGGCCGGTTGGGCTTATTGCTTCGGTGATAGATACGGTATTTGAGGGGGAAACAGGCGGCGGTGTGGCAGAATCTGCTATTGCAGCGCTTACAGGAAAGTCCCCTGGGCCCACACAGCTAGCGCACGCACCCGCCAAAGGCATTTCTGAGGCGCAGGTCGTTGCGGAATTATACCCAAGCCAGCAGCAGGCCGACCCTAATGCGCCAATTCCGGTGCAAAACATCCAGCAGAAAATCGCCGCTGAGCGTTATGCCAGCATGGCATTCGAGCAGACAAGCAAACATATTGAAATTATCCCGCCTACAGTTACCTCTGGCAGCACCACCGTGCCCAATAGTTCTGGCAACATGAGTGCAGCGGTGCAAAGTCAGGCGATGATAGATTTATATGGCGCAACCCCCGCCCCTGCGCACAAAGCCTACCGCGATGCTAATATGCTAGGCTATTTAAGCGCCGCTTCCAGCAATGCGGGCGTGAATGCGGTGATGTAGGGGTTCTGTCATACTATTGTCATTTGAAGTTGTTACTATGTGCTTGGATTATACACATATGAGCCGCTATGACATTCAAGAGCACTACCCCTCCTTCGCGTGATTGGCTTGACAAGACGCGTGTGTCCAAGGCTCAGCCACGTCCTGTGGTGGTGGTAGATATTGGCCATGGCTGGATTCCCGATGCAAAAGACCCAACACGCGCTGAATATGATACTGGTGCAGTCTATGACCCAGCAAAAGATCCAAAGCTTTCAGACGCAGAAAAAGCATCTGAGGGACGTATTATTGAGCATGAGGCAAATGAAGCTTTAGCGCGCGCTATAGCCAAGCAGCTCAGGGCACGGGGATTTGCGGTGCAATTTACGACGCATGATTCTGAGGGTAATGCTTTATATAATGCACAGGAATTTCCCAAAGACCGTGTGCAGTTTAGACTAAACCACGCTCATACACTCAGAGATGCGCACCAACAGGTAGTGGGGTATATTTCGGTGCATCATGATTCGGGGTTTGAGAAACGGCAATCAGGCGCGGCGGTAGCGCTTCATATTGCAGCGCCTGAATCTTCGCTGCTTTTTGCTAAATCCATTGCAGGTAGGGTGCACGGAATTACGGATGCTGAAAGTGAGCAGCCGTTTGAGCCTTTGGTGGGCAATGCAGAGGCCTATCGTAATACCTATGTTGGTAAATTTTCAAAGCATGATGCCGTTTTGGGCACAACGCACGATTATGCACGTGATATGGAGTTTCCGCCTGTGTTGCGCCATGGCACCAATATCATCCGCGCCAATGAAAATCATGATGCTGGATTAAACAGCGTAAAACGTGGGCTTGGCGATATTCCTGCGGTGCTTATCGAGCGTGCGGTGCTGTGGAACCCACATGATCGCCGCGTGGTACGCAGTGAGCAGGCGCAAACCCGCTTTGCCCATCAGGTGGCCGATGGGGTTGCGCAGTATTGGGATGAAAAATGCCGCGGAGATGCAACGCTTACACGGCGTCGTTATGTGCAGGGCGAGAGTAGATAGTTATTTTTGCTTTATATTTAGCTCCGTTATGCGGCCGTCGTGCATGGATTGTACCACAACAATTCTCTCTACACTGGCCGCAAACGTTGCTTCTGCAAGCTCTAAAGCTTTTTCTACTCCATTTTGTTGCACAAAATCACGAAATGTCTGGCGTGCGTACTTTTCTTCTGGGGTAGAGGGATGAAACTCATCTAATCCTGTTACGGCCTCTACATAGCGATGCTCGGCTTTCCCAAGCATTTCTTTGCGTTTTATCTCTGTACGTAGGTCTTTTGCATCACCTGTTACCAAAGTGCGATACATTTCTGTGCGAAATACTTTGCGTTCTGCATTGGTAATCTTTGATTTTAATGGCTCCCCTACACTACAGCGAACGATGGTTTCATGGCTTTGAACTGCATTTGCGTAGGCTTGTAAAAAGTATGAAGGGACTGCTATTATGCGCTTTAGTGCCTCTATTCCCTCGGGGTTTCTACCTGTGAAGTGTTCTTTAATGAAATCGAAATCTTCGAGGATCCATCTGCGGCCATCATCTTTGTGCCACAGGGGTGAGCCTTTTAACGCATCAAGGGCTCGTTGAAACGGCCATAGCTGATTTTGCTCGGTTTGTAACAATTCGATCTCTTGGATTATATTAATGCCTTTTTTCATGAGGGAGAGATAGGTATCGTCGTAATCTAATCCTCTCCATTCAGGGCGCATGCACGTTTTTCTTTTGTGCGAAATTTTTGAGCGTTCTGCGTCAACCTGATTTACTATTAACTCATAGGATTTGACTGGATATTTGTAATATTCAAAATACTCGCGTGCTTTTCTGCAGGTGGCTTCTAGGCTGTTAAGCCCACCCTCTAGCACTTTATAATCCAGCTCACGGCTGTATCGCCAGCTATCGAGAACATCTCCGCGGAGTGTGGCTATTTCTGCTGCAAGTTTAAGAGCACTCTCTTTGCCTAATTTTAGGTTGTCCCACATCATTAGAGCTATAGATTCTATTGCTGGCAGTACGTTATCTCGGTAACTTGGCCACAATATGGGGTATGCTTTTAAAAGTTGTTTGTTTATCTCGGCTTCATCCCCGCTATACTCCTTGTAGAGCATGGTATAATGCGTGGTCATTTCTGCGAATGCTTCTTTTGTAAATTCATTGGCATTATATAATTGTAAGTGCCCAGGTAAGCTTCGAACCCCTTTGTAAAGATGTTCATCGACAAAATAAGTGGGAGAATTATTTCCAGTCTTAAAAACACTTCGCACACTGTCTAATTGCTTTGAAACAGATCTATGCCACCAGTCAGCGGTAGAAAAAAATTTAGTACTACAGGGCTCTCGTAACGCTATGGCAACCACTTCGCTCCCCAGCAGCGTATCAATGAGGTGCCCTAATTCATGACGTACTGTTTTGTCTGGGCTTTCGTCATCATTTTTGCTTACGCCTGTTTCAAACATTCCTCCCCACACTATAGAATAGTGTTCATGCGGATTGTCTGGGTTACTTTGTTGTCTGAACATGCCCAAAGGGACGAAATCCTTTTCGTGGCCCCATTCGTTGGAAATTTGCTTCATGTCATTATGTGATCTCGTGACGATCGAGGGGGCATGTACGGATACCAAGAGTATTTGGTGTGCAGCAGGCAATTCGCCAATCAAACGGGCGAAATCATCGATAAGCTCTTGCGGTAAATCTTTTTGGTAAATGCGCCCATGCGAGTAAATCCGCAAATTATGCTCAGCGAAATGGCCCAGCTCCCTTTTAGTGAAGGGGGCTGCGGGAAGGGATGTTGAGCGTTGTTTGTCGTTGCCATGCATGCCGATAGCTTAGCGGGCCGATGTTAAGCAATTATGAAGCCTTAGCTAATTCTTTCCCCAAACAATGCTGTACCCAAGCGGATATGGGTAGCGCCCATGCGGATGGCTTCGATGTAGTCGCTGCTCATGCCCATGCTTAGGGTGGCAAGGCTGTTGCGCTCGGCGATTTTACGAAGCAGGGCGAAATGGGGGGCGGGGTGTTGGCCTTGGGGGGGAACACACATCCGGCCCGTGACATTCAGCCCGCGGTTGCGAGCGTAGGCAATCAATGCACCTGCTTCTTTTGGGGAAACGCCTGATTTTTGGGGTTCTTCGCCGGTGTTCACCTGAATCAGACATTCTGGCTGCTTGCTTTGTTTGGCGCATTCTGTGGCAATGGCATCGACAATCTTTTCGCGATCAATGGTTTCAATCACATCGCACCATGAAACGGCCTCGGCAGCTTTATTGCTTTGAAGCGGGCCGATGAGGTGGAGGGTGAGGCTAGGGTGTTGTGCTTTGAGGGCAGGCCATTTGCTTAGCATATCCTGAATGCGGTTTTCGCCGAAATGGGTGATGCCCTCTGCAATCGCCTGCTCTATCACGCTTTGAGGTTGGGTTTTGCTGGCAGCGACTATAATGGGTGCAGCGTGACCTTTAGGGCAGGTGCTTAGGGCACTATGTATGGCCTTATGCACTGTGGCAAGCTGGGCAAGCAGGGGGGCATGTGTGGTGGGTATGTTTGGCATATCTGAATCAATTACCCTATAAATCAGCAACTTAAAAGTTAAATCCACGTAGTGTGGCCGAGATGTTGCCCTGTGACATCTGTGCAACAGGGGTGGGAAAATGCCCTGCCTATTGCATTATCTGTTTGCTTTAGGTTGCCCCAAAGCGGGGCTTGGCGCATACAGTCCCCCATGGAGCACTTGATATACGTCATGTGTACCTTGTCTGTATAGGGATTTCCCCTATGCTTTGCTTGTTTGATCAACCTATTTAGGATTGAGTATTATGAAAAAAATTCTTTTAGCTACGACCGGTCTTGTAGGCGTTGCCCTGTTCGCAGGTGCTGCTTCTGCAGAGACCCCAAAAGTCACGCTTGGCGGTTATGCTGATTTCCAAGCTGGCTATGTAAGTGAAGATCTGGACACGACCCGTCGTGGCACCGGCTTCCGTAACGATAACGAAATCACCGTACACGTAGATGGCAAGACCGATGGTGGTCTGGGCTATGGCGCTGTAATTGATCTCGAAGCCGATATCACCAACGATTCGGATAACCAAGGTACCAACGCTGCACGCACCTTCACCTACCTCGAAAGCGGCTGGGGCCGTTTCGAAATGGGTGGCAATAAAGATGCTGCTGCTAACCTTCGCGTAGATGCTTCGACCTTGGCTGTTGCTACCGGTGGTATCAATGGTTCGTGGACCTACTTTGCAAATGGCGGCGGTGCTGCTCCTGGTGGTCAACAATACATCACCACCTCGAAATTGGTTGCTGAACATGGCAACACCAACAATGCTGGTGATGAGTCGACCTACAATGCAACCAAAGTAACCTACTACACCCCACGTTACATGGGCTTCCAAGGGGGCGTAAGCTATACCCCAGACCTCGAGAACCGTGGTCAGTTCATGGATCGTAACGACCAAACCGCTGGCAACATCGGTGAAGTATGGGATCTCGCTTTGAACTATGAAAACCAGTTCAGCAATGGTCTGAAGCTCGCTGCTTCGGGTGCATATGAAATGGCGTCAGCTGATACTTCAGCGTTCGAAGATGTGCGTGCTTGGAACATTGGTGCTCTCTTGGGCTACCAAGGCTTCAGCGCAGCTGCTTCGTACGGTGACTGGTCAGATTCAAACCGTCTTGCCAATGGCAGCGATGATGATGCTGGTTACTACACCCTCGGTCTTGGTTACGAAACCGGTCCATTCGGTCTGTCAGCTACCTACCTCGATTCACAAATCGAGCAAGGCGCAGGCGTTGCTGATAACGAGTTCACGAACCTCGTTCTTGGTGCAGAC